>JAGBFE010000044.1 GCA_018109965.1 Oscillospiraceae bacterium
AAAGCATCAGAAGCCGCCACAGAACCAGTTACGAAGATAACCGTGCAAAGCAGAATATAAGCTATGGAGATATCATCAGTGAAATCCAGCAGAAATATACCAATGACCTGATGGAACTGGAAGAAAAATATCTCAAACAGCTGATGAGCCTGTAAGGAGGAAATACTATGGTGTTTTTTACAGGATTGATTATTGGTGCTGTGGCAGGGGCTGCGGCGTATCATTGGTTTTATGCTGTTCACTGCAGTAAGACAGAGCTTGTGTGCAGCGACAAAGAAAAGGATATGGATATCGGCAAACAGCTTGAAAGGCTGATAGCATACGGAAATGATATCTAAGGAGGAAAAATGGAAGATAAAAAACTGACCTGCCACAGTATATGGCAGGAATATCAGACAGACCTTGAATACAAAAAATCCATTGACCTGTTTGAAAAAACAAAACAGCAGCAGAACTTTTTTCTGGGCAGACAGTGGGAGGGACTCAATGCACCTGACCTTGAAAAGCCGGTGCTGAACTTTGTCAAAAGGGTGGTCAACTATCTTATCAGTGTACTTATGGTAAATGATGTGGCAATATCCCTTAAAAAAGACAGTGACACAGATATTGCCATGCGCGCTGTACAGAACGAGATTGAAAAGATAAATGAAGGTTCAAGGTTTAAATCAAAACTGCGCAATATCATAAAAAACACTGCCATTGATGGTGACGGCGCGATTTATGTGCGTTATGACGCAGAAACAAAAATGGCAGACAGCGAAATTATATGCAATACCAATGTTGTTTTTGGGGACCGCACAAGCAGTGAAGTGGAAAAACAGCCGTATATTATTCTGGTAAAACATATGTCCCGCAATGCGTTTGAATATCAGTTCCCCGATGTTGAGGAAAGGGGAGAATACGATTTTGGCTTTGCGGAAGATACAGTAACGGTGCTTATCCGTCTGTACAAGAAAAACGGCACTGTCCACTATATGCAGGTTACCGAACACAATGTGCTGACTGAGGAAACCGATACCGAGCAGAAGCTCTATCCTGTAGCTTTTATGAGCTGGGAAAATGTGAGAGGCTCCTGCCACGGTATAGGCGCGGTGGAAACCATTATTCCCAATCAGATTGCAGTGAACAAGCTGTGGGCAATGGCACTTTTGTACCAGAAAAACAATGCTTTCCCAAAAGTATTTATTGACAAGACAAAACTGGACAGATGGAATTCATCACCCGGTGCGGTAATGGGGGTTATCGGCAACCCAAATGACGCAGTGGCAACAAGTTTTAAACCTCACGATATGGCAAGCCAGCTTATGAGTATTGTGGAAAAGACGATTGCATATACAAAAGATTTTATGGGTGCAAATGATGCGGCCCTTGGTAATGTAAGTCCGACAAATACATCGGCGATTGTGGCATTGCAGAAAACAGCTGTTGCACCGCTGGAACTGCAGCGGATGAGCCTTTATCAGTTTGTGGAAGATTATGCACGTATTGTATATGACATCATAACAACCCACTACGGCATACGCAGAGCAGTGGTTGACGATGTGGAATATTATGTGGATTATCGCACAATTGATGACGGTGCACAGCTTGTGGTGGATATAGGTCCATCAGAATACTGGAGTGAATCTGCACAGATACAGACACTGGACAATCTGTTTACCAAAGGTATTGTGGATGATGCACTGATATATCTTGAAAATATGCCAGGCAGGGTTTTGCCGAACAAAAACAGAATTATCGATGCAGTAAAGGCGGCAAGGGATGCCCGCACAGATGAAAACGCAGATTTTTTGCAGGAGGTGATGACTGATGAAACTTTGTAGCTGTTCCGAACGTCCCC
>JAGBFE010000362.1 GCA_018109965.1 Oscillospiraceae bacterium
AAAAAAGGTCCACACGGCATTGATGCCGTTTGCCCTGAGAATATCGCACATTATTTTGGACGAAACGTGGCTGTCGGCATCGGGATTTTTGTGCCCTGTGACATAGACGGTGTCAATATTTTTAAAGATGTTCAAATCCATATTTACCGCCTCCTGTCAGTTATTCAGCATACACCAAATTGCCTGTGTCAACTGTTTTTATCACTGTCAGCTATGGCCGGCAGTGCTCAACGCAGACGGCACACTCCTTGCCTATTGGTGATATTCCCTTCACCGTGAAACACTTATCGTAGAGTGCTTTTCGTTCTGCATACCAATACAATAATAACACAAACAAAAAGATGTAGCAATAAATGCTACATCTTTTTTATGTGAAAATATGTATTTATTTTGCCATTACAGCTTCGATTTCTTCGATTGTTCTTGGAACTACTGCTGTCAGGTTTTCGCAGCCTGTTTCAGTAACAAGGCAGTTGTCTTCAAGACGGAAGCCGATGCCCCATTCTTCGTTGTAGATACCGATATCAACGCAGAAAATCATACCTGCTTTGATTTCCTGTGCTTCAACAAGGTCGTGTGTGTCAAAGCCAACGTGATGTGCACCGCCGTGCCACATAAGTTTGCCGATTTCGCTGAAGTCGTTGAGGATGCCTGCTTTTTTGAGTTCTTCAAAGCAGTATTCCTTTGCAATCTGGTCTACGCGGTACATTGGCATGCCAGGTTTGATGATGCTGAACAGATATTCGCTTGTGTTGTATGCACATGTATAGAGAATTCTCTGTTTTTCGCTGAATTTGCCGTTGCAAGGCCAGCCACGGGAAACGTCTGTGCCTTCGTAGTCATAACGTGCACCAACGTCGTTAAGGATAAAGTCGCCGTCTTTTGCCTGACCGTCCATACCGTAGTAGTGGATGCAGAAGTTGTTGTCACCGCAGGAGATGATTGGTGGGAATCCAGGTTCCTGCATGCCCCAGTTCTTTCTGAGTGCATAGTCAAATTCTGCACGGTATTCGTATTCGTACATACCCGGTTTGCTTGCTTTCATCATTGCAACGATACCGTCACGTGTTGCAAGGGCTGCTTTGCGCATTGCTTCGATTTCGCAAGGTTTTTTGATTGCACGCTGTTTTTTGAGCTGTGGCATAATGTCGAGAATTTTCATTGCAGGATAGTTGTACATAACTTTTCTTGCAAAGAGGATGTCTTCGCTGTCACGGTCGCTGTCAGCATTTTTGTAAAGATCGCATGCAACGTTGTTGATTTTGCCGCTTCTCATCCAGCGGGAGAAGAACATATCAAAATCAGTTGTATACATAATGTCTTCCATTGCAATGCCGGATTTTTCGCTTACTTCTTCTGGTGAAAGGCGGCGGCCTGTCCATCTTTCAGCACGGAAATCCTTTGGAAGAATAAAGATTTTTTCGATAACCTTGTCATCAACTTTTACTGCAGCAAGGATAAATTCCTTGAAATCCACACCTGTGAGATAAACGAAGTTTCTGTTTGCAAAAAATGCATAGAATTCGTCCGCTGTTTTGATAACTTCTTTGCCGCTGTGTGTTACCATCACTGTGCCGTTTGGCAGTGTTGCGTAAAGTTCTTCACGGTTCTGTTTGTAAAATGTGTTTACCATAATGTATGCACCTCTTTCGGATAAATTTTAATTCTGCCATTATGATAGCACTTATTATTTAATATATCAAGAATATAAACATCTGTTTTTCAATACTATTTTTCTTTGGAAAATATAATAATTTTGTATAGATTTTCACCATTGTGTAACAATTGTTAAAGTTTTGCGAAAGGTATTGATTTTGTGCATATGGGCGGTTATAATTTATATTAGCAGTCAACACTCAAGACTGCTAATTATTCTCTGAGGTGATAAAATGGCACGACCAAAACAGTTTAAAGCCGAAAGCAAAAAGCTTTTGGATATGATGATTAACTCTATCTATACACACAAAGAAATATTTTTGCGCGAACTTATCAGCAATGCAAGTGACGCGATTGACAAATTATATTTTACATCCCTGACCAACAGCGATGTAAAGCTGAACCGCGAGGATTTTAAAATCACAATCAGTGCTGACAAGGAAAACCGCACACTGACCATCAGCGACAACGGCATCGGTATGAGCCGTGAAGAGCTGGAAGAAAACCTTGGCACAATTGCCCACAGCGGTTCCTTCAACTTTAAAAATGAAAACGACAAGCAGGACGACATTGATATTATCGGTCAGTTTGGCGTTGGTTTTTACTCCGCATTTATGGTTGCCAAAAAGGTGACTGTGGAGACACTCAAATTTGGCGAAAGCGAAGCATATTTGTGGCAGAGCACCGGCACAGAAGGCTACACAGTTGAACCTTGTGACAGAACAGAAGTTGGTACAACCATCACACTGTATCTCAAGGATAACACCGATGATGAGCATTATGATGACTATCTGCTGCCGTTTGAAATCTCTTCAATTGTAAAAAAATATTCCGACTTTATCCGCTACCCAATCGTTATGGACTGGAGTTCAAGACGACTTAAGGAAGGCAGCGAAAACGAGTATGAAGACATTGTTGAGCCACGCACTTTAAACAGCATGGTGCCTTTGTGGAAAAAGGATAAAAAAGATATTTCCAAAGAGGAATACAACAGCTTTTACCGCGACCAGTTTGCTGATTACAGCGAACCTTTGAAAGAAATTCACTATAAAGTTGAAGGCAGTGCAACCTACAACGCTCTTTTGTATATTCCTAAAAAAGCTCCTTACGGTTACTACAACAAGGACTTTGAAAAAGGCCTGCAGCTTTACTCCAGCGGTGTGCTGATTATGGACAAATGCGCAGATCTGCTGCCTGACCATTTCAGTTTTGTGAAAGGCCTTGTAGACAGCGAAGATTTGTCACTCAACATCTCCCGCGAAATGCTTCAGCACGACAGACAGCTTAAAGTGATTGCCACAAACATTGAGAAAAAGGTTAAAAACGAGCTTATCAAGCTGCAGAAAGACGACCGCAAAGGCTATGAAGAATTCTTTGAAGCCTTTGGTATGGGTATAAAATTTGGCATTTACAACAGCTTTGGCGCAAACAGAGACCTGCTGCAGGATTTGCTGATGTTTACATCCTCCAATGAAAAGCAGATGGTAACACTGGGCGAATATTTTGACCGTATGCCTGAAATGCAGGAAAACATCTACTATGCCAACGGCGAAACTGCCGATAAAATTGATATGCTGCCACAGGTTGAAACCGCAAAAAAACACGGCTACGAAATACTGTATCTCACCGACGGCGTAAGCGAATTTGTGCTGCAGATGCTTGGAAGCTACAAGGACAAAAAGTTTGTCAATGTTTCGGGTGCCGATTTTGACATTTCCACCGAAAGTGAAAAACAGGCACTTGCACAACTCAACGCTGACAGCAAGGATATGCTTGAAGAAATGAAAAACAGCCTTGGTGACAAAGTGCATAGCGTGCGTTTTACATCCCGACTTTCAAGCCACCCTGTATGCCTTGCCAGCGAAGGCGGACTTTCCGTTGAAATGGAAAAGGTGCTCAACAGCGTACCTGACGGCAACAAGGTTAAAGCACAGCTTGTGCTGGAAATCAACAAAGACCACGACATTGCATCCAAACTGAAGGAACTGTATGAAACCGACAAGGACACCCTTGCAAAATATACAAATGTGCTTTACAGTGCTGCAAGACTGATTGAAGGTCTGCCTGTGGAAAATCCAACCGAGCTTTCCGCAATTCTGTGCGATATGATGCTGGGTAAATAACCCTGTGTTATATATGCGATTGATGCCCGTCTGCACTTCTCCTGATACCTTTTAAATATTTTATTAGCTGTCAAAATTTTTTCTCGATATTTGCTCAAATGTGCAGGCGGACAATTTTCGCAACATCCTCTGTAAAAATGAATTGTCAAACCAAGTTCAGCACTTTACAGCATAACTCACCATAAAATCAAAAAACTCCCGATTTTTTCAATCGGGAGTTTTTGTTATATATCAGTTTATTAAGCATTTTTTGCCGCTTTCGCATCTGCCGCTTTTGCTGCTTTGAGTTCTTCAAAAACGCCTTCGCCAAAACGTTTTCTGGCACATTTTTTAAACCAGATACCTGACAGATAGTATATACCAAATGCGCTTGCTGTGATAACGTAGGAAACAGGGAATGAGTAGATTGCTGTGGACAGCTGATTGCGCATTGGCATAACTGTGGAAATCCAGAAAATACGGAATGCACAGATGCCAAGCACTGTGATAACTGTTGGCACAATGCTGTCACCAACACCGCGCATTGCACCTGACAGTGTTTCGATAAACACATAGATGCAGTAACCCAGCGTCATAATCATTACCATTTCGCCGCCGATGCGGATAACTTCGGCATCCTGTGTAAACACACGGAACAGTATGCCGTAGAACTGACGCAGCACCACAACAATGATAAAGGATGCACCCAGCGCAAGCAGTGAGCAGGCACGGGTTGCCTCACGCATACGTTTGAAGTTTTTGGCGCCAAAGTTCTGGCCTACAAAGGTTGTATTTGCAATACCAAAGCTGGAAACTGTCATCCAGTAGATTGCATCAACCTTGCCGCAGGCTGTCCATGCTGCAACAGCATCGGTACCAAAGGAGTTGATGCTGGACACAATTGCAATGTTGGATGCTGAGAACATAACCGACTGCAGACCGCTTGGAATACCGATTTTGAAAATTTCTCCGCACATTTTTTTATTGATGCGCAACTTGCCGAATTCAAAACGGATATAGTCAGGCAGGCCGCTGAGAGTGATGATAACCAGAATTGCACTTGCTGCCTGTGCCATAATTGTTGCCCACGCAACACCTGAAACGCCCATTTTGAGCACAACCACAAACAAAATGTCAAGAACGATATTTACAATACTTGCAAAA
>JAGBFE010000363.1 GCA_018109965.1 Oscillospiraceae bacterium
AATTTCGTATCTTGAATAACATTCAGCCTCGCTGTATGTATGTGCCTTTGCAAAAAACTCTATGTTTTCAGGTTTAATCATCACAGGGATAGCATCAACAGTGCTTCTGATATTTGGCAATCCGCGTTTTTCAGCTTCTTTTACCCATTCATCAGAGTATCCGTTACCGTTGAATATAACCCTGCTGTGTTTTTTATAAACATCGCCTACAATTTCATATGCTTTTGCAATTTTATCATCAGCAGTTGCAAGCTGTGCAGCAAATTCTTTCATACTTACTGCAACCATTGCATTGATAACTGTGTTTACAAAGCCGATTGGCTGGGATGAGCCAACCATACGGAATTCAAACTTTGAACCGGTAAAGGCAAACGGACTTGTTCTGTTTCGGTCGTTTTCATCAAGCTCAAAACTGGAAAGCACCTTTGCACCAAGATTCATCTGTTTGTGATGTTCTTCAATATGGGCATTCTGACCAAGGGATATTTTTTCAAGAACACTCTGCAGATAATCACCAAGATATATAGAGATGATTGCAGGCGGGGCTTCGTGAGCGCCAAGGCGATAGTCATTGCCGCTTACAGCAGCCGAAAGTCTGAGCAAATCAGCGTGCTCATCAACACCTTTGATAAATGCGGCAAGGGTGATAAGAAATTTTATGTTTTCTTCAGGGTTTGCACCGGGGCTCAAAAGATTTTCACCGGTGTTTGTGGCAAGGGAATAGTTGTTGTGCTTACCGCTGCCGTTGATGCCTACAAAAGGTTTTTCGTGCAAAAGACATGCAAGGTTGTGCTTAACACTTGTTTTGCGCAGGATATTCATCACAATCTGGTTGTGGTCACAGGCAATGTTTGCATCTGTATACACACAGGCCATTTCAAACTGTCCCGGGGCAGCCTCGTTGTGCTCGGTTTTGCTTGGAACACCAAGTTCCCAAAGCTGACGGTCAACATCGCGCATATAGTCACGCACACGGTCTTTGGTGCTGCCATAATAATGGTTGCACATTTCCTGACCTTTAGGCGGTTTGGTGCCAAAAATTGTACGGCCTGTAATTTTAATATCAAGTCGTTTGGAGTAGTATTCTTTATCAACAAGGAAATATTCCTGTTCTGCACCTACGGTTGGTTTGACAGATTTGATGTCATCAAAGCCAAGCAGATTCATAACCTTGGTTACCTGCTTGTTTACAGCCTGTGTGGAACGCAAAAGCGGTGTTTTCTGGTCAAGGGCTTCTCCGGTAAAAGCGGCAAAAGCAGTTGGTATATACAAAGTGGTGCCCTGAACATAACAAGGGCTTGTCACATCCCAAACAGTGTAGCCTCTTGCTTCAAAAGTTGAACGCAGGCCGCCCGACGGAAAACTTGAAGCATCACTTTCACCTTTGGAAAGCAGTTTGCCTGAAAACTTGATTATAGGTTTTCCGTTTTTGTCGCTTCCGTCCAGAAAACTGTCATGGCGACCGCTGTTGGTGCCTGTAAGAGGGGAAAACCAGTGCACATAATGTGTTGCACCAAGTTCCATTGCCCAGTTTTTCATTGCTTCAGCAACTTCGTCAGCAACCGAAGGGTCCCATGCCATACCTTCATCTCTTATTTTGCACACAGCATCATATATTTCAGGCCTTAAGCGCTGTTTCATAACAGTATCATTGAAAAGTTTTGAGCCAAATTCGGTGTTAAAATCAAACATATAAAACTCCTTGGTATAAAGGGTACATAAATATTTATTATATAATACCACTTTTAAAGTAATATCTGCAATATTTTTATAAAGTTTGTATATAGTTATAAAATATTTAACAAATTAGCAAAGCCTTTGTCGTTTTGATAATATTTTTATCTGCAAACCAAATAATTGTTGATAAAATTATCGTATAATCGTATAATTAGTATGTATGTAAATTTATAGATTTATAGAGGTGACTGTATGAATATTAAAGCACAAAAATTTTACGAACAGTTAAAAGGTAAAAAAGTAGCTTTTATAGGTGCCGGTGTAAGCCACAAACAGCTTATCGAAATTTTTGCACAAAAAGGCGCAGTTGTTACTCTTTGCGATAAAAAGGAACTCAGTGGTTTTGGTGACTATGCCGAAACACTTAAAAAATACAATATAAACCTGTCTCTTGGCGAAAACTATCTTGAAGGTCTCAAAAATCAGGACCTTATTATGAGAACTCCCGGCTTTGAATTTTTCACAAAAGAGCTTCAGGATGAACTCAACAAGGGCACAGAGGTTTCCAGCGAGATGGAGCTTTTTTTCAAGCTTTGCCCTTGCAAAATGTATGCAGTTACAGGCTCTGACGGCAAAACAACCACAACAAGCCTTATTGCAAAAATGCTGGAAGAAAGCGGCAAAAAAGT
>JAGBFE010000364.1 GCA_018109965.1 Oscillospiraceae bacterium
CCAAGAATTACTGCAAGTTCAATGCCGCCGCCCGGTGTAAATGCCTTGCCGGATACTGCAACACGCAGTGGGTAAAGCACGATACCGTTTTTAACTTCCATTTTTGCAATGAGTTCAAACAGTTTTTCGTGGATATATTCCATATTCCAGTCTGCAACATCGATTGCTTCAAGCACAGGAAGCACAGCTTCCAGGCTTGTTTTGGAGTTTTCCGGGTTTGTTTTCATTTTTTTGTTGTTGTACATATCGATGTCGTATTCTGGCATTTCATCGATAAAGTCAACCTGTTCAGGAATATCGCTCAGCACTTCACAGCGTTTCTGCAATACTTCAGCAAGGAGAATAAAGTCACATTCGCCTTTAACTGTCTGTCTGATATAAGGCATTGCTTTTTCGAGGAATGCTTCAACAGAAAGTTCGCGGATATATTCGCTGTTGAGGTGACGGAGTTTCTGCACATCAAAGATAGCAGGTGATTTGCTGATGCGGCTTGGGTCAAATTCTTTTACAAGTTCTTCAAGTGTGAATTTTTCCTGTTCACCCTGTGGGTTCCAGCCAAGGAGGGCAATGTAGTTGATAACTGCTTCTTTGAGGTAGCCCTGAGCAATAAGGTCTTCGTAGCTTGCGTCGCCGTTACGTTTGGACAGTTTGTGCTGTGCATCCTTCATAACAGGAGGGCAGTGTACATAGTCAGGAATATCCCAGCCGAATGCCTGGTACAGAAGGTTGTATTTTGGTGTGGATGCAAGATATTCGCTGCCGCGGATAACAGGGTTGATTTCCATCAGATGGTCGTCAACAACGTTTGCAAAGTTGTATGTTGGCATACCGTCCTGTTTTACGAGAACCTGGTCGTCAAGTTCAGCATTGTCAACTTCGATAACTCCGTAAACCATATCGTTAAAGCTTGTTTTGCCGCCTTCAGGAATTTTCTGTCTTACAACATAAGGAATACCTGCTGCAAGGTTTGCATCGATTTCTTCCTGTGTAAGGTGACGGCAGTGTCTGTCGTAACCTGTTGGCTGACCGCTTGCTGCCTTGATTTTGTTAACTTCTTCAAGTCTTTCCTTTGTGCAGAAGCAGCGGTATGCGTGGCCGGATTCAATAAGCTGGTCAACGTATTCTTTGTACAGACCTTTTCTTTCGCTCTGTACATATGGACCGTAGTCACCGCCTACGTCCGGACCTTCGTCCCACAAAAGGTTTGTTTCTTTAAGTGTGTTGTAGATGATGTCTACTGCACCTTCAACCTGACGGGACTGGTCAGTATCTTCTATTCTAAGCAAAAATTTGCCGTCGTGTGCGCGTGCTGTAAGGTAAGCATACAAAGCTGTACGCAAGTTACCAACGTGCATATAGCCTGTTGGGCTTGGAGCAAATCTTGTTCTTACTTTTCTTTCTGCCATAATTTTTCTCCTTAATTTATGTTTCTAAAACATATTTATCTACTTTATATTATATGTCTAATTGGCAGTTTGTCAATGAAAAAACATTATATATATGTTAGTATAAAATCAATATTTATATACTTTTGTGAGGTACTGTTTATGAAACAGGTTAATGTGATTGCACCTGCAAAACTCAATATAAGTCTTGATGTAACAGGCGTGGACGAAAAAGGCTATCACCTTTTAGATATGATAATGCAGACTGTGTCGGTTTTTGAAAGAATAACCCTGACAAAACAGGACGAAATTTCAATGACCAGCAACGCAAAATTTATCCCGACCGATGACAAAAACGTTGCTGTCAAGGCCGCAATCAAATTTTTTGAATACACAGGCATAAAGGGCGGTGTACATATCCACATCAAAAAAACAGTGCCTATCAAAGCAGGGATGGCTGGCGGCAGTGCCGATGCTGCGGGGGTTATTGTCGGTCTTGACTATATGTACGGCACAAAGCTTTCCGTTGACCAGCTGTGCGAAATCGGCCTTAAGTGCGGCAGTGATATTCCGTTTATGATTCATGGCGGCACAAAACGTATTCAGGGCACAGGTGATATTATTTTACCATCCCCTGCCATGCCACAGTGCCATTTTGTAATCTGTATGCCTCAGAAAGGTGTTTCCACCCCACAGGCATATGCAAACTATGATGCCCTGGGCGAAAAAACAGTTGTTGAAACTGACAAGCTTGTGCAGGCAATGGCTGACGGCAACCTTGCGGACATTGCAAAATATATGGCAAACGACCTGGAAAAAGCCGCAGGCAGTGACGAAACCCAGCCAATCAAAGAAAAACTGACTGAACTTGGTGCAACAGGCAGTATGATGACAGGCAGCGGTGCCGCTGTATATGGTATTTTTGAAGACGAAGAGACCGCACAGAAAGCCGCTGACGTGCTCAAGGACAAAGCAGTTTCAGAACAGCTGCATATCCGCAGTGTATTTGTGGCAAAACCTGTCAACTTTGGCGCAAGTGTAAAGAAAAGATAACATAAAAACCAACACCCGACAGAAATCTGTCGGGTGTATTTTTTTGATTGTAATTATGCGGTACTGATGTACAATTTTATGCCATATTGTTTTCCACAAAAACAACCTTGTCGTCTTCCATAAACACCTTTGGAACACGGCGCTGAATTCCGCATGGGATTTCGTAGTTGATTGTGCCTGTCATTTTTGCAATGCGGTCAAAGTTCTGTGCACCTGTGCCGCCCATTGCCACAACCTCATCGCCGATTTTTACATTGCCGAAGGTAACATCCAGCATACACTGGTCCATACATACGGCAATCAGCGGATAATCAACACCGTTGATATTCATTGAATAGTCTTTCTTTTTCAGAAATCTCGGCAGACCGTCGGCATAGCCGATAGCAACTGTTGCAACTGTCATAGGCATTTCGGCCTTAAAATTGAGACCATAACCTACATACTGGTCTTTTTTGATATCCTTAACGTGTGTTACCACTGTTTTGATTTCCATTACAGGTGTCAGATCGCCTCCTGCAAGGGAATCGCTTGG
>JAGBFE010000365.1 GCA_018109965.1 Oscillospiraceae bacterium
CAAACCCGATAACAAGGCTGAACACCACAAATGCTGTTGTGATTTTTACTTTTTTTACAAAGATGAGCAGATACATCCCCACAAGAAAAGCTGTAAACAGCGCTGCAAGGGCAATGTAATATTTCCACATACCTGCAGTAACATATTTTGTGATATACTGCAGTGCCAGTGTGCCGCTGCTTTCAGTTCCGTTTTCAGTTATATTGTCAAAACCGTCAGCAGTGTTTTCACTTTTCCACAAAGCAAGGCGGTCTTCGGCAGTTTCATACTGTGTATATATATGAATAATATATTTTTTGTCTGTGTCCGCTTTATAGTTTGTGCCACCGAAGATAAAGCGTTTGAAAGTATTGTCCTTAACTGTTGTCAGGTCATCGGTAACAGTTGACAGCACATTGCCGTTTTCATCCAGCAGCTGTGCAAACAGTGTGCCGTGGCAAACACGGTTGTAGATGTGCATATTCATATTTACACCATAAAAATCGGTGTCAGCTTTTACTGTTATGGGCTGACTGATGCCAGCTTCGGTCACAGTTTGGGTAATGACAGAATATTCATCATTGACAATTTCCCTGTGGCCAAGACCAACCGACTGTTTCACAGTGTCATATCCGACCCACGCAAAGCATACTGCACAAAAACACAGTATGACCGCAACTGCTATTAAATGTCTGAATTTTTCAATAAAGTTTTTAATTTTCATATATAAAAGCCTCTTTTTTCAAAGCGGTATAAGGTCATATTTTACCATTATAATTACTTATTATGTTAGCATTTAACTGTACATAAATCAAGTAAATATAAAAACAGCTTTCCGCAGTTTATATTTTGCGGAAAGCTGTTTGTTTTTGTAATATTTTGCTGTATTTTTACTATTTGTATATTCAATTCAATAAAAACTTTCGGGCAGGGTGTGGCTGAATGCCGCTGTCATTGCAGGAACAATAAAAGTAACTGTAAATATGACAGGCAAGGTTGCAGGGAGATAAGCAACGGTCAGCACCAGTGCAAAAGCGTTTACAATCACCGCTATTACTGTACGCTTCATATTCTGCAAAACCGCAACTGCAGCTTCCTTCAAAAGCTGTCTGAGCGGTTTGTCTGTTATTTCTTCGCCGTCCCAAAGTTCAGGGAATGTATGCATTGCAACAGCCCATACCGCCGCAAGGCCAAACAGGGAAAGAGATACCAGCGGGATAAAAACAAAGCTTTGCTCCATCAGTTTTACATATACCAGAAGCCCTGATACCAAAACCAGATTTATGCCAAGAAACAAAATCCCTGCACCAAATGCTTTTCTGAAGCTCTGCTTAAAGTATGCAAAATAGTTTTTGGTTGCACCGTAAACCACAAAGTCATCCTTTGCAAGCAGATTTGTGCAGTGACTTAATGCTGCCATGGCAGGCCCTATTGTAACAATGGGCAGGCAGGTGATGAAAAAGTAAAAATTCCATTTTACAAGCACAAACAGACTGTCGCTCAGAATTTCTCCGATACGCAGTATAAGCGCATTTTTTGCCATCTTGTAAACAATGCTGTCTTTGTCTTTTTCAGGATTTTTTTTCAAAAAGTATCCCTCCCTTTCCTTACCATATAAATATAAATAATCCACATATTTTTTGCAAGTAAAAAAATGAGTTTTACCTTATATTGTGCAACAAAACGCTCATTTCCTCTCTATATAATTATGTAAAATATAGATTCTGACATAATTTTGTAACCTTTTATTGTAAATTTGCACAAATTCAATGCTTTTGTTAATGCAAAACAACTATTTTGAGCAAAAAATACAAATTACACTTGAAAAATCCATCCAAAAAGTTTAATATTAGAATTACAAGGAGACTGGAAACGTTTCCAATTACATTTCCAGCCAACCGAAAAAAACAAAAAAATTTCATATAGGAGGCAAAATATGAAAAAATTATTGGCTCTCCTTCTTGCTGGCGCAATGGCACTCTCCATGGTTGCTTGCTCTTCCGCACCAGCTACAGAAGGCGAAACAGAAACAGGTTCTGTTTACTATCTCAACTTTAAACCAGAACAGGATGCTCAGTGGCAGGATCTCGCTGCTAAATACACTGAAGAAACAGGTGTTCCTGTAACAGTTGTTACAGCAGCTTCCGGCCAGTACGAAACAACACTTATGGCTGAAATGAGCAAAGACGAAGCTCCAACACTTTTCCAGGTTAACGGTCCTGTAGGTCTTGCTAACTGGAAAGATTACTGCTATGACCTCTCCGGTTCTGACGTTTACAAAGAACTCAGCGGCGACAGCTTTGCACTTATCGAAGACGGCAAAGTTTACGGTCTTGCTTATGTTGTAGAAACATACGGCATCATCGCTAACAAAACTCTTCTTGAAGCAGCAGGTCACACTGTAGACGAAATCACATCTTTTGAAACACTCAAAGCTGTTGCAGAAGACATTCAGTCCAGAAAAGACGAACTCGGCTTTGCAGCATTCTCTTCCGCAGGTATGGACGGTTCTTCCGACTGGAGATTCAAAACACACCTTGCAAACCTTCCACTTACATTTGAATACCAGACAGAAGGCATCACACCAGGTACAGTTAAAGGTACATACCTTGACAACTACAGAAACATCTGGGATCTCTACATCAACAACGCAACATGTGACCCAGCAGAACTTTCTGCAAAAACAGGTAACGACGCTGTAACAGAAATGGTTGAAGGCAAAGCTGTATTCTACCAGAACGGTACATGGGCAGCTGGCGACCTCGCAGCTATCATCGACGATCTTACAATGATCCCATTGTACATCGGCGTTGGCGACGAAGCTAACCAGGGTCTCTGCACAGGTTCCGAAAACTACTGGTGCGTTAACAGCCAGGCTTCCCAGGCTGACATCGACGCAACACTTGCATTCCTTAACTGGTGTGTAACAAGCGAAACAGGTCTTAACGGCATGTGTAAAGAAATGGGCTTTGTAATTCCATTTGCAAAAGCTCTTGAAG
>JAGBFE010000366.1 GCA_018109965.1 Oscillospiraceae bacterium
ACCGCTTTGATAACAGCCTCTGAAATCTGTGACCATTCTATCTGCAGTGAGTTCATTGCTTCTTCGGTCAGATGGAATCTTGCCGACAGGTCAGCAACAATCTGAGGCAGTCTGTCATATACATCCTGCAGCTGTGCAATAATCATCTGCAGTGTGCGGGCAAGTTCCGGAACTACGATAAACATTACAAGGTATATCACCAGAACAACTGCAACAATGGTAAATATGAAAGCAAGAGGCCTTTTGGCTTTTCCGATGTTTTTAAATCTTGAAAAATAATGTTCTTCGATAAATTTCATCGGAACATTGATGACAAACGCCATTGCGCCGCCAACCGCAAAAACACTTAAGATGCTCCAAAGATATGAAACACCCGACAGCACAAGTCTGAATTCTTTGAGTACAAAGTAGAACAGTATTGCAGCAAAAACAATATGCAGTATGCTTTTTATCTGTTTTTTATTGAAATCCATATATATTTCCTTTTAGCTTTTAACAATCTTTCGGTTATAATAAATCATTTTTGTGTGTTATATATATGAAAATATTATCAGAGTTTTTAATAATTTTCAATGCAGTTCAATGTAAATTCAGACTGCAAAAAAACATCTTTCCGTTTACAATACACATTGTTTTTGCTAAAATGAAAACAGTAAAACATATTGGTGAGCAATATGTATATTTCAAGGAGATATTCGTATGGATAAAAGAGAATATGCACTTAATGCCCACAAACAATGGGCAGGCAAAATTGAAGTTGTTTCCCGCGCAAAGGTGACAAACCGTGAAGAACTTGCAGTGGCTTACACCCCAGGTGTCGCCGAACCCTGCATTGAAATAAACAAAGACGAAAGCAAGGCCTATGACTACACAAGAAAATCCAATCTTGTAGCAGTTATCACAAACGGCACTGCCGTGCTCGGCCTTGGTGATATTGGCCCTGCTGCAGGTATGCCTGTTATGGAGGGCAAGTGCGTGCTGTTCAAGGAATTTGCAGGTGTTGATGCTTTCCCTATCTGCGTTGACAGCAAGGACCCTGACGAACTTGTAAACATCATTTACAAAATTTCCAAAAGCTTTGGCGGCATAAACCTTGAAGACATCGGTGCACCAACCTGCTTTGAAGTTGAAAGACGCCTTAAAGAGATGTGCGATATTCCTGTTTTCCACGATGACCAGCACGGCACTGCAATTGTTGTAACCGCAGCAATGCTCAACGCAGCAAAGCTCAAAGGCAAAAAGCCCAGTGAACTCCGTGTTGTGCTCAACGGTGCAGGTGCAGCAGGCATCTCCATTGCAAGACTGCTTATGACCGCCGGCTTTACAGATATGACCCTGTGTGACATTTTTGGCATCCTCGTTGAAGGCGGCCAGGCAAACACAGATGCACAGCGCGAAATGGCAAAAATCACCAATCGCGAAAAACGCACAGGCACGCTGGCAGATGCAATGAAAGGCGCAGATGTGTTTATCGGTGTTTCACGCGGCAACCTTGTAAGTGAAGAAATGGTTGATTCCATGAACGATAAGCCTGTTATTCTTGCAATGGCAAACCCTACACCGGAAATTATGCCAGACAAGGCACTTGCTGCCGGTGCATACATTGTTGGTACAGGCCGCAGTGACTTTCCTAACCAGATAAACAATGTGCTTGTTTTCCCGGGTATATTCAAAGGTGCTTTGAAGGTGAGAGCTACAGACATCACCGAAAGCATGAAAATTGCCGCTGCAAAAGCAATTGCTTCGGTTGTCAAGGATGATGAACTTAACCCTGAATACATCATTCCTGACCCGTTTAACCCTTGTGTTGCTGATGTTGTTGCAAATGCTGTTGCACAGGAAGCTATTGCCCTTGGTATAAACAGAATTTAAATTAAACATTTTGCACGGAACTTGCCCACAATTTTTGGGCAAGTTTTTTTGTTGTTTGGCTTGTTAATTATTTTGACAAGGCATATAATGAAAACAGTTGAAACCAACCGAAAAGAGGTATCATTATGATAAATATTGAAATGATTAAGGATATGACCAATGCTTTTGGGCCGTCAGGCTTTGAACACGACGTGACAAAGGTTGCCGCAAAATACACAAGCAGTTATCCCGTAAAAAAAGATTATATGCAGAACTTTTATGTGAACTTTGATGCCGGCACAGACAAACCCGTTGTTATGCTGGACAGCCACACCGACGAGGTTGGTTTTATGGTACAGGCAGTTTTGCCAAACGGACTTTTAAAGATATTGCCAATCGGCGGCTGGGTGCCAAGCAATGTGCCTGCCCACACATTTATCATAAAAAACAGCAAAGGTGAATATCACCGCGCAATTTCCACATCAAAACCGCCTCACTTTTCTTCTGCCGCAGAACTCAGCAAACCCCTTGATGTATATGCTGATATCCAGCTTGACCTTGGTGTGACAGACAGAAGCCAGGTTTTTGACGTGTTCGGTATTCAGGTTGGTGACCCTGTTGCACCTGAAGTTTATTTTGACTATAACGAAAAAACAGGCGTGATGTTTGGCAAAGCCTTTGACAACCGCCTTGGCTGCTGCTGTATCATTGAAGTTATGAAACGCCTTGAAAACAGAACAGATCTGCCCGTACACGTTACTGGTGCACTTGCAAGCCAGGAAGAGGTTGGCATGCGCGGCGCAAAGGTAACTGCACAGACAGTCAAGCCTGAGTTTTCCATCACTTTTGAAGGCACACCTGCCGATGACTTATACTTTGACAGTTATACTGCACAGGGTGCACTGGGCAAAGGTGCACAGATAAGACATCTGGACAACGGCATGATATCCAACCCTCAGTTCATAGCATTTGCAAGAGAACTGTGTGAAAAATACAACATCAAGGCACAGTATGCCGTGCGCAAAGGCGGCAGCACCAATGCAAGCAGCATTCACCTTGCAAACGAAGGCTGCCCCTGCCTTGTAATCGGCGTTCCAAGCCGTTTTGCACATACCCATTACGGCTATGCACATATTGACGATATGGAAGCTGCTGTGGAACTTGCAGTACGAGTGATTGAAAATCTGACCCCTGAAAAAATCAAAGAAGTTTTTGACGTATAAAATTTAATTTACATAAAAGGAGATTAAGTATGAAATTCAATGACATTCCTTATTCCCGTCCCGATGTTGATGCAATGATAATCCGCATCAATCAGTATGCTGCAGATTTTGCAAAAGCAGAAAATGCACAGCAGCAGCTGGAAATTTTCAAGGCTGTTGAAAAAGAAAAAAGTGTTTTCGGCACTGCAAGAGGTGTTGTAAACATCCGCAACAGTGTAAATATGCACGATGAATTTTATGCTGCCGAACAGTCATTCTTTGACAGCTGCGGTCCAAAGGCAATGCAGTGTTTCAATGCTTTTTCCAAGGCAATGCTTGACAGCAGATTTATTGATGAACTTACAGAAGAACTTGGTACCAACTATTTTAACGGTCTCAAGGCACAGCAGAAAACTTTCAGCCCTGAAATTATGGACCTTATGGCAGAAGAAAACGCACTGACAGGCCAGTATCAGTCTCTCACCGCAGGTGCACAGATTGAATTTGACGGCAAAATTCTCAACCTTTCACAGCTTTCTCCTTATACACAGGTAGCTGACCGTGCAGTGCGAAAAGCAGCAACTGAAGCTTTGGGCAAATTCTTTGACGACCACAGAGAAGAATTTGATACAATCTATGATAAGCTGGTTAAAAACCGCCACCAGCAGGCTTTGAAGCTTGGCTTTGACAACTTTGCACAGGTGATGTATCTCAAAAAGAACCGCCCTTACACAATTGAAGACGTTGCCGCTTTCCGTCAGCAGGTGCTGGAAGTTATGGTGCCTAAAAACGTGGAATACAAAAAACAGCAGGCAGAAGCTATCGGCGTTGGTGACGATTTTAAATTCTACGATGACGGCTTTGATTTCCCTGACGGCAACCCAATGCCAAAATATCCATTGGATGAACTTGTAAAACGTGCACAGCAGATGTATTCTGAACTTGCACCAGAAACAAAGGAAATGTTTGACCTTATGGTTGAAAACGAACTGTTTGACCTTGATGCAAAAGCAGGCAAACGCCCTGGCGGCTACTGTGCAACAATCAGCGAATACGGCTATCCTTTTATCTTTGCGAACTCCAACGGCACAGCAGGTGACATTGACACCCTGACACACGAAGCAGGCCATGCACTTGCAAGCTACTATGGTTCCCGCAATATTGAATATCCATCCCTGCGTCACGCTTCTGCAGAAGGTGCCGAAACACATTCCATCGGTATGGAATTTCTGACAAGCCCATGGCACCACCTGTTCTTTGAGGAAGACACAGCAAAATATCAGGAAAGCCATACAAAGAAAGCAAGCTACTTTATCCCTTACGGCGTAATCGTTGACTATTTCCAGGAGCTTGTTTATACACATCCAGACTGGACACCTGATGAAAGAAATGCTGCCTGGCTGGAACTTGAACACACCTTCCGCCCATATCTTGACTTTGGCGACCTGCCTTGCTTCAGCCGCGGTGCAGGCTGGCAGAAACAGCTGCATATCTACACAATTCCGTTCTACTACATCGAATACTCACTTGCCCATATCCTTGCATTGCAGATTTACGCAATGTTCCTTGAAAATCCTGAAGCAACCTGGGAAAAATATATGAAATTCCTTAAAGTTGGCGGCAAGATGAACATTGTTGACACCATCAGACATGCTGATATGCTGAGTCCGTTTGAACCGGGCTGTGTAAAAGCCACATGCGAACCAATCTACAAGGTTGTGGACAGTCTCAACAAATAATGCTGTACAGACATATGTAAATTATAAAACACACAGGCCGTAAAAAACCTGTGTGTTTTTTTGATACAAATGCACATTGAATAATAAAAATTGATTGTATATAATTAAACCAGTATAAAAATGTTTTGACACCGAAAGGAGAAACTTATGAAATTTACAGAAATGCCTTACAGCCGCCCCGATGTGCAGGCACTTATGGCAAAATACCGCGAACTTAAAGAC
>JAGBFE010000045.1 GCA_018109965.1 Oscillospiraceae bacterium
GATGAAAATGAAACCTTTGACAGTGAAACCGAACGCATTGCAGCATCCCACATTGACCCGTACATAAAGCAGGCAGTTAAGCTGATGAACACCGTGCGGGCGGACAAATATCTTTATGATGTCAACAGCTGTGATTATGCCGCATGGCCAAAGGAACGGGACAAAATAAAAGACCCCGTTGCGGTGCAGATGTACGATATAATGTTGGATAAAATCTCAAAATTTGAGGACTACCGCTTTGACAGCAGTTTTGCTCCGGGAGACCTTTTTTATCCCGCGGTGACGGCAAACGATGCTTTGCGCATTGACCAGCCTTATCTGATGCTATACTGCGATATGGCTATGGAGGGCAATGTTTACAGTTCTTCATATTATCTGCCGGGCAAGTGGCTTGATGACCCCTGCAGTGACCGAGAACTTGTAAAAAGACAGGTGCGTCTGTTTGACTGCACCGTTGACCGCATAATTGAAAAAATGCCTGCGGGACTGAACAATATGGAAAAATGCCTCTACTTTGCCTTTGTGCTTACTGCGGCGGTGGAGTATGACTACGAAATATCGACACTGGACCATAATTTTCAGGCTTATGATGCCCTTGTAAACGGCAAAGCACTGTGCGGAGGTTATGCCGAAGCGTTTTATCATCTCTGCAAACAGCAGGATATTGCCTGCTGGTATGTCCGTGGCGAAGCCCCATATGAGCTTGGCTATCATGCGTGGAATGTAATTGAAACCGCTGACGGACCGATATATGTGGACATCACCTGGTATGATGAGGAGGACATTGCCGACAGCTACCGCGACGGCAAAACCAACTATCTGTTTATGACCCAGGAAGATTATGATTATTACGAATATATAGAAACAGTCAGAAGATAAGCGGGAAAATGATATCATAGTGTTCCGAACAGCAGATATCGTTTGTAAAACAGAAAAATATACCCGACAATACGCTGTAAAGTGTATTGCCGGGTATATATGTTTTTTATCTGGATGCTGACTGATTTGGTCTGTAATATGTACAGACCAAGCCGTATATATTACAGCTCTGTCACCAGCTTGCCGCATATATGTTCGGGAACAAGTTTTAAAAGCAGAGTTCGGTGCAGGCTTGCTTCGATTTCCTTTTGGGCATAGCCTTCGCCGCAGGGGAATTTGTCGCACAGACGGGTGGATATATCGATAATCTGCTGTTTGTCATCAATTATTTCAATTTTGCCGAATATAATGACACTTTTTACATTGTAGTGCCATTCACCTTCATTGACATAACCTTGGTCGTAGCAGCAGAAAGACACCTTGCTGTTTTTTTGCAAACTTTCAAGACGATGACCTATATTTCCGCAATGAAAATATACACAGCCGTCATCATCATTGTAAAAGTGGTTCATAGGCATACCATAAGGGTATTCGTTGTCACCAATAACGGACAAAACACCGCGTGTTTCAGCTTTAAGCACCTGTATACAGTCTTGTTCCGACAGTTGCTTGTGTTTTCTTACCAATTCTCTGAACATAAAATATTCCTCGTATTATTTATATTGTATTTTATTATATATGTATTATAACACAAAACAAAACCCGGGCAAGCCCGGGTTTTGCTGTAATCAATCGTTTTCATTGAGCCATTCCAGCATCATTTTAACATATCTCTCGTTGTCTTCCACAAAACAGGTGTGGCGGCAACCAACAAACAGTTCCCAACGGGAGTTTGGAATTTCGTCATACATTGTTTTTGCAACAAGCGGTGTGCAGATGTCATCTGTGCCGCTGACAACAAGGCAAGGAACTTTAATATCCTTGAGTGTATGTGTATATTCAAAGTCTTTCAGTGTGCCTGATGGTGTATATTCATTTGGTCCCCAGCCTACAAGATAAGCTTCTTTGCCGCTCTTTTTAGGTCTTGTGATACATTCAGGTGCATCAGGACCAGGTTTGCCTGCAATGTGGCGTTCGGCAAAGTGGCGGTCAGCCAGCAGATATTCAGGACGGGTAAAGTCGTTGTGTTCTTCAGCCCATCTGATAGCATCCTGGTCTTCCTGACTCATAAATTTGATATTTCGATGCTGTTCTGCTGCCCAAAGGCTTGAGGAACAGTGACCGCTGGAAATGATAAGGGACTTTACACCTTCAGGTTTCTGGTCTGCCATATATGCAATTTCAAGCATACCGCCCCAGGACTGACCAAGAAGATGTACTTCATCGAGGCCAAGGTGTTTGCGGATAGCAACCAGTTCTTCCTGCCATACTTCGTTGGTAAAAAGCTCCGGATGACCTTCGATATAGCTGTTGCCGCAGCCAATCTGGTCATAGCTGATTATCTGTCTGCCGTCTTCGGCAAGGCAGTCGAGCACTTCAAAATAGTTGTGTGTAGAGCCTGGGCCGCCATGCAGACACAGCAAAGGTGCTTTGCCCGGGGTTGCTTCGCCAACAATGCGATAATAGGTCTGAAAGCCTTTAAAAGGCATATATCCTTCAACAATTTTCATATGAATTCTCCTTTGAACAGAGTGTGTAAGGTGATAATTGTGCAGCTGTTAAACTGTGCAGTTTATACTGCAAATAGAAAATTATTATGTACAATATTGATATAAAGCAATCTGACAGGATTGCTTTAGGGTACAATGCTGTCAGATTGAA
>JAGBFE010000367.1 GCA_018109965.1 Oscillospiraceae bacterium
ATTACCGCATCAGCAAGTGGTATGCGTGCCTCGGGCATACCTGTCTGCAATGCCATATCACAGCAGGCTTTTACAATTGGAATTGCCATTGGGTATGCAAGGCCGATATCCTCGCAGGCAATAACCTGCAAGCGTCTCACCGCTGCAATAAGTCCGTCGCCGTCCAGCAGTCTTGCAAGATAGTGCAACGCTGCGTTTTCGTCACTGCCGCGGATGGATTTTTGCAGTGCAGACAGCAGGTTGTAGTGCACATCTCCCGAGTTGTCAAAACGGTTTGAGCTGCGCTGTGTAACCTGCTTTGCCATTTCGTTTGTAATTTCAAGGCCGTTTTGTGTCTGTTTTGCCGCCGCAATAAGCAGTTCCATTGCATTGTAGCATTTGCGCATATCACCGCCGCAGCCGTAAGCCAAGGTCTGCATTGCATCGGCAGAAATATTTATCTTTACACCGTTTTCTTCTTCATAACGGCTTACCGCTTTCTGTATGCCCTCTGCTACATCGGCAGGTGTAAGGGGTTTGAACTCAAACACAGTTGAACGGGACAGAATAGCGTTGAAGATTGCAAAATACGGGTTTTCGGTGGTGGAGGCAATAAGTGTTACGCTGCCATCTTCAATAACCTCCAGCAGACTTTGCTGCTGTTTTTTGTTGAGGTACTGAATTTCGTCAAGGTACAAAAGAATACCGTTTTCGGCACCAAGGGTGTTGACCTGACTGATGATATCCTTTATATCCGCTGTGGAGCTTTGTGTGCCATTGAGCTTGAACAGCTTTTTGCCTGTTTTGCGCGCAATAATGGACGCCACGGTGGTTTTGCCCACACCTGACGGACCAAAAAATATCATATTGTGCACAACGCCTTTTTCAACAGCACGGCGGAACACGCTGTCTTCACTCAGCAGATGTTTTTGCCCGCATACGTCGCTGAGTTCTTTTGGGCGGATAGCCGCCGCAAGTGGCATACTCATTTTATCAACTCCACAAAAATATTTATCTGAATAATTATATCCTAAAACAGCATATAAAACAAGGCTGCAGTTGCTTTTGTTTTTACATCTGCAAAGCTGTATACTTCAGCAATCATTGAAGTTCATTACTGCATCTGTTAAAATATATTTGAATGATAAATTTGAATCCGGAGGTGCTGGTCTGTATGAATGATAAAAGAAAAAAGAGAAGCAAGGGTATTGGTTTGGTCAGCACTTTAGTCACACTATTTATAATATTAAAGCTTACAAAAATTATTTCCTGGTCGTGGCTTTGGGTGTTTTCTCCAATTTGGATTACAATGATAATTGCTATTGTGGTTTTTGGTTCAATACTTGTTGCAGGTAAAATAAAAAAAGGCAAATGGTAAGCAAATTCTTTAAAAGTTTCCGGTTTATCTGACAGGTTTTGTTTATGAGTGAAGCTCTGCACAGTGCCTTTTATTTATGTGACCTTATCACTTGTGGAAAAATCTGTGCAATGTTATACTTTTTTACAGAAACAGTCCTTTGGAGGTTATGGTATGAAAACAAAAAAACAGGCGGCAGAAATTGTTAATACACTTGAAGCGGCATACCCTATGGCAGAATGTTTTCTGGACAGTGAGGATGCCTGGCAGCTGCTGGTGGCAGTACGCCTTTCGGCACAATGCACCGACCTGCGTGTGAACGCCACAACACCAATACTTTTTGGCAAATTCCCTACAATTGACGCCCTTGCCGATGCCGACCCAAAGGATATTGAAGAAATTGTAAAACCCTGCGGTCTTGGCAAAAGCAAAGCAAGGGACATCAACCTTTGCATGAAAATGCTGCGGGACGAATTTAACTATGTTGTGCCTGACAATATGGATGATTTGCTCAAGCTGCCCGGTGTGGGCCGCAAAAGCGCAAATCTGATTATCGGTGATGTTTACGGCAAACCCGCCATTGTGGCAGACACTCACTGCATACGACTTTCCAACCGACTTGGCTTTTTAAA
>JAGBFE010000368.1 GCA_018109965.1 Oscillospiraceae bacterium
AGACGAGGGCCGCATTGACAGATTTAAAACACTGCAGCGAAAAGGGTGTCTTGTGACACTTATACCTTTCAGCGCTTCGAGCTGCAGGGTGTATTACTGCATTGATGGCGGAACCAAAAAACTTGTTCAGCAAAAAACATTGGATATATCTTCCATGTTTTCTAATGTTGATTTTTCAAGACTGACGTTTAATACAAACAGTAATCCGCAGGAAATTTATTTTTATACATGCTGCAAACGATACAAACGCATACAGTTTGTTTTTGAAAATAATGAGTTGAACGAAGGCTTTGGTATACAGGGAATAACAAAGATTTATAAAATCGGAAATTACAGTAAAAACAGGAGGTAAAAATGCGAATAACAGAAATTGAAATAAATCAAAACAACGTAAAAAGTGCCCCGGATATCCTTAATGCTGAAGGTGAAAAAAGCACAAGGGATATTAAAGACATTTTTGACAGACTGCCGGAACTGATAGCCGAAAAACATAACCAGCTTGTTGATTATCTGCAGCAGGACGGAAGACCTGTAAAGTCAGAAGATATTGCGCTTATCCGCCTTAATGGTGACGGACAGATTGAAATAAGCAGGGATGGCAAAGACTGGGCGGCAACAGCATCCGGCGGTCATCTTGTTATCGATAAAAACGGCAACACATTGCCGCAGAGAACACGCCTTAAATTTGCAAACAGTGCAGTAACGGACAACGGCAGCGAAACTGTGGTTGTTGGTATGCCGGGGCCAAAAGGAGATAAAGGTGATACAGGCCCTATTGGCCCGCAGGGTATTCAGGGGAAAATTGCAGTGCCGACAGTAAATAACAGTGGCGATCTGGAATGGGCGTTTGTGCAAACCAATGAAGCGGAACTGCCTGCACCAAGAAATATAAAAGGGCCTGCCGGTCCGCAGGGGAAACAAGGAATTCAAGGCCCTGTTGGACCTGTAGGGCCTCAGGGAGCACAAGGAGTTCAGGGTGCACAGGGCCCACAAGGACTTAAAGGTGACCACGGTGAAGACGGAAAAAGTTTCGTTATAAAAAGTCTTTATCCAACACTGACGGCGCTTGAAGCGACGCACCCGACAGGAAACGAAGGTGATGCCTATGCAGTAGGCAGCGATACTGACAACACAATTTATCTGTGGGATGTGGACAAAGGTGAGTGGACAAACATCGGTTCAATTCGAGGTCCACAGGGGCCGCAGGGTATTCAGGGCGTTCAGGGGGTGCAGGGCGAAACAGGCCCCGTTGGCCCTCAGGGAGTACAGGGTGCACAGGGTGAGCAGGGCATCCAGGGGCCTCAGGGTTTACAGGGACCACAGGGAAACCCTACTACTGTAAATGGTAAAAGCGGTGAAAGTATCAATTTGAATGCAGATGATGTCGGTGCAGCATCAACAGATGAGGGTATACATTTGTATACACAGTCTTCAGCCACGCTGACAGGCAGCGGTACAAACGGAAAATTCAAGGCTACAACGACAGCAACATATACTGCTTTTGCAATTGGTGGTGTAAGCTATGCTGTAAAAGCGGGAAGCGAAACCGAAATAGAACTGACAAGTGGTGTGTGGTATAGCTTTATTATTGACACAAATGCAAAAACAATAAATTTTAAGGCAGGCGGTGGTGTAAGCAATTCAAAACTTGCCGCCACCACCGCCACAGCAGAAGATGTTCTGAACGGAAAAACTTTTTACAGTGGGAATAAAGCAGTTAAAACAGGGACAATCACAAAGAAAGGTGCTGCTACTTACGGAGCAAAGACATCGGTACAGACAATTTCAGCAGGGCAGTATTTGAGCGGGGCACAGACAATTGCAGCAGTTACACAGTCCAATTTGTCTGCGGCAAATATAGTTGCGGGAACGACTATAACAATTGCAAGTAACGGCAGTAATTTGTGGAGTGTGACAGGTACCCGCATTAAGCCAGAAGACCAAGGGTGGAACGTGGCGACAGGTGGTACAAGTTGCAGTATAACGGTTACAAATGGTGCATATTACGATATTGTTGCATCATATTATCAAGACACCTATGCGATAACAAGAACATTCAACATAACAGGTTGCACAACAATTTCATCAAAAGGCGACACTGAAATATCAACCAATAACTATTTAAAGAATTATGCAAGGTCATATGTTGTTAAGGCTACATCTACAAAAATAACATTTTCATATAACACATATGCAGGTAATGGCGGATTGGTAGTTCATTATAAACGAATAGCTTAAAGTTTTGATGATTGTTATTGAAAATATTAAAAATACAAGAAAGGATATATATGGCATACAGAATTTTAGATATTTCAAAATATCAGCCAACCGTGGATTATACAAAAACAGCGCAGGACTGTGACGGAGTAATACTGCGTGCAGGGCTTACATACTGGGGCGCACAGAATATGGGCAAAGATACTTGTTTTGAAAAACACTATGCAGGTTTCAAAGCAGTTGGTCTGCCTGTTGGTGCATATTACTATTCAGCAGCAGACAGTGTTGCAACAGCAGAAAAAGAAGCAGACTATTTTTTGAGTCTGCTCAAAGGCAAACAGTTTGAACTGCCTGTCTATTACGATGTGGAAAATACACAGCGTCAGGGCAAGCTGACCAAAACACAGCTGACACAGATTGTGGACGCGTTCTGCAAAAAGGTGGAAGAGGCAGGGTATTATGTGGGCTTTTATGCATCAACAAACTGGCTGAAAAATAAAATGGACACAGCGTATCTTTCAAAAAAATATACACTGTGGAAGGCGGACTACCGCTTGTTTTATGACAAAACTATTGGCTGTGATATGCACCAGTTCACAAGCGAAGGCAGCGTGGACGGCATAAACGGCAATGTGGATTTATCCCACAGCTACAAAAACTTTGAGCCTATTATCAAGGCCAACAATCTTAACGGCTTTACAAAAACAGTGCAGCTTAAAACATTTGCGGTGAAAGCATCGGATGGCGACATCAAAAAATTTGTTGCAATGGCGCAGCAGCTGGAAATCAAAAACTACACAGTAGCATAACAAAAGGGAGGCGGAGGGCGAAACTCCGTCTCCCTGTTTTTAAAGGAGGAGCAAAATGAAAAATATCGATAAAATCAAATATACATTTATAACAGTGTTTACCGCAATCAACGGGTTTCTTGGCAGTCTGGCAATGCC
>JAGBFE010000369.1 GCA_018109965.1 Oscillospiraceae bacterium
CCATATGCAGACATTGCCTATCAGCTTTTTTGACACCCACACCCACGGCGAACTGATGAGCCGATACACCAACGACGTTGACACACTGCGCCAGATGGTAAGCCAGACTGTGCCGCAGCTGGTAAACAGTCTTGTAACAATAGTTTCGGTTGCCGCATCAATGATTATGCTGTCCTGGCAGCTGACAATCGTCAGCTTTTTCACAGTATTTCTGATGATAAAAATGAGTACCAAAATCGGTACAATGTCAGGTCTGTTTTTTGCAAAACAGCAGGCTGACGTGGGCAAACTGAACGGATACATCGAAGAAATGATGAATGGTCAGAAGGTTATCAAGGTTTTTACTCACGAAGATATTGCAAAAGAAGAATTTGACAGATTCAACGAAGAACTTTGTGACAGTATGACCAAGGCAAACAAATTTGCAAATATTATGGGGCCTGTGTCCAACAATATGGGACATCTGAACTTTTCTCTCATTGCAATTCTTGGCGGTGCTTTTGCAATCAGCGGCATCGGCACAATTACTCCTGGTACTATTGCATCATTCCTTATGCTGATACGCAGTTTTAACGGACCTATCCAGCAGGTTACACAGCAATTTAACACCGTTGTTATGGCAATGGCAGGTGCAGGCAGAATTTTTGATATTATTGACCAGAAACCTGAAACCGACAACGGCAGCATCACCCTTGTACGCGCAAAAGGAGCTGCTGACGGTACCATTGAAGAAGCTGACTACGACACAAACCAATGGGCGTGGAAAGTGCCACAGCAGGACGGCGGATATCAGTATGTACAGCTTAAAGGTGATGTTGTGTTTGATGATGTTGACTTTGGCTACACAGATGAGAAGATGGTGCTGCATAACATAAGTCTCTATGCAAAACCCGGGCAGAAAATTGCCTTTGTAGGCTCCACCGGCGCAGGCAAAACCACAATCACCAACCTTATCAATCGTTTTTATGATATACAGGACGGCAAAATCCGTTATGACGGACTGAACATCAACGAAATCAAAAAAGCTGACCTGAGACATTCATTGGGCATTGTTCTGCAGGATACACATCTGTTTACCGGCACAATAATGGAAAATATCCGCTACGGCAACCTCAATGCAACAGATGATGAAGTAATTGCCGCTGCAAAAATTGCAAATGCACATAACTTTATTATGCATCTGCCTGACGGCTACAACACCGAACTGACACAGGACGGCGCAAGTCTTTCACAGGGGCAGCGTCAGCTGCTTGCAATTGCCCGTGCCGCAGTTGCAAATCCGCCTGTACTTATTCTTGACGAAGCTACAAGCAGTATCGACACAAGAACTGAATCGATTATACAGGATGCAATGGATGCACTTATGTATGGCAGAACCGTTTTTGTTATCGCTCACCGACTTTCCACAGTACGAAACTCCAATGCCATTATGGTACTTGAACAGGGACGCATTATTGAACGCGGCGACCATGATGACCTTATATTGCAGGGCGGCAAATACTATCAGCTTTATACAGGCAATCTGGAATTGGATTAACTATAATTTTAAATACTGCAATTAAATATTTTTACACAAAAAACGGATGACAAATTATCTTTTGTCATCCGTTTTACTATTTATATATCAACAAATCAAATCAGCACACCGTTGCAGTGGTCAATTTCGTGCTGGATAATCTGTGCAGTCCAGCCTTTAAAGGTTTTTATTCTTATCTGAAACTGTGTGTTCTGGTACTGTACTTTTATATTTTTATATCGTTTGGTTTTTCTTGGTCCGCCAAGCAGTGACAGACAGCTTTCCTCTGTTTCATACGGTTCTGACTGTTTTAAAATCACAGGGTTCAGCATCACAAGGTATTCGCCGTCATTTTCAACTGCAATAATGCGTTTTAAACTGCCTATCATATTTGCCGCCATCCCCACACAGCCATCCTGATGTGCAATAAGTGTTTCCAGCAAATCCTGTGCAATCGGCAAATCTTCTTTTGTTGCAGTTTCTGACTTTTTTGCCAGAAAAATCGGGTCGTGCATAAGCTCTTTAATCATATTTTCTCCTGTGTTTCTGTGCTTTATCCAGCATCTGTTTTACTTCGCTGTGACTGCAGCGGCAGTCCCCTTCGCCATTGCGTATATATGTGCCGTGGTAAACATCTTTACCGATATATATCGGCTTATCCTGTTCTTCTGCTTTAGGCACACAGATAACCACAATTGTTTTGTCATCTGCCCGCCTTATCTGTACATTTTCTTCTGTAAGAATGTTTTTGCTGACATATTCTGTATTGGTGATTATATCCCAGAATTCTGTAACAAGCTTTTCGGGAGCAGCAATTTCCACCGCGTGAAGGGATTTGTCTTTAAGTTCCTCTACACCAAGAAGAATAACTCCGCCATCTGCATTTGCAAAGGCAGAGTAAGTTTCCCATATACTTTGGGGCAAACCGCCAACTGCCTGTTTTGCCTCTATGCGGTTGTTTTCCTTATAAAGTTCAAGGCGGTCAAAATCCAGCATATTATCTTCCCTTTTCAAACTTAAATCACCATATCAGATTATACAATAAAAGCGAGATTATATATAATTAACCCCGCTTTACATTTCACCATTTACAATATCAGTCTATTTCGTGTCCACAATGTTTGCATCTGTGAACTATCATTTTGCCAAGATGTTTTTTGCAGTTTGGGCATCTCCAGAAACAGAAATATACTACAGCAAATATTGCAAAAAATGCCAGCATAAGATATGTAAGCAACTGATTGTCTGTAAAGGAACCTATTACAAGTGTTGCTATAATCATAATAAATGTTGAACTAAGAATAAATTTTACGTTTTTTAAATCTTTCATTTTTATCTCCTGTATTTATAATACTTAACATTTTAAACGCAATGTATGCTTATTCTGTGAACTTTAAAATATATGTGCGATATTTTAATATTTCTACTGTCTATTATGCCATATATATGTTGTTGTTTCAAGTTATTTTCTTATAGAATATTCACAGGGTATATGTTAAAATAATATTTATAAAATTCTGACTGAAATGCAAAGAGGATTTTTTATGAAAAGATTTTTGAAGTTTTTTAGCGTAATTGTGCTTTCACTTGTAATTGGTCTGTCGGTAAATACTGATGTGTTTGCGGCAAGCCCAAACTATGATGTTACAATTCTTTTTACACACGATTTACATTCCCACCTTTTGCCTTCTGTTGACGAAAACGGTGGTGAATATGGTGGTTACGCCAGACTGATGACCGCTATAAACCAGCAGAAAGAACAGTACCCCAACGCCATACTGGTTGACGGCGGCGACTTTGCAATGGGCTCTCTTTTTCAGAGCGCATATGCCACAAGTGCCATTGAGCTGCGTATGATGGGTGCAATGGGATATGATGTAACCACTTTCGGTAACCACGAATTTGACTATCTGCCGAAAGGTCTTGTATCAATGCTCAATGCAGCAACAGCAAGCGGTGACAAACTGCCGCAGATTGTCAATGCAAACTATCTGCCCGATGTAACAACCAATCTGATTGATGCAGCAGAATATCAGAACGCCCTTGACAATTATGGTGTAAAAGACTACACAATAATTGAACGCGGCGGTGTTTATTTTGCTGTGTTTGGTATATTTGGCTTTGATGCCGAAGACTGTGCCCCAAACAGCGGTATGGTGCTTGCCGACCCTGCCGAAACTGCACAGAAAACCGTTGATGAAGCCCGTGATTCCTGCGTTGAGCAGTACGGTGTTGAACCTGTTGTTATCTGTCTGTCCCACAGCGGTACAAGCGGCGGTGAAGGTGAAGACTACGAACTTGCAAAGGTTGTAAACGGCATTGATGTTATTATTTCCGGTCATACACATACAACATTAAAAGAACCTGTTGTTGTAAATGATACATATATTGTATCCGCAGGTGAATACGGCAAAAACCTTGGTGTTTTAAAGCTGAATGTTGTACCGGGAACACCTTGTTACCTTACAAGCTATGAACTTATCCCTATTGATGAAAAGGTTGAAGAAAACGCCGAAATTGCCGCTCTGGTGGAAAGCTTCAAAACCAATGTAGAAACAGATTATCTTTCAAACTATGGTGTTACATATGACGAAATTGTTGTAAACAACCCTTACGAATTTGAAAATGTAAAGGAAATCAAGCGCTCCCAGCACGAAAGCGCCGTGTGCAATGTTTTTGCAGATGCATACAAATGGGCCGCAGAAAAAACAACGGATGAAACCGTTGATATGGCTTTGACTGCTGCAGGTGTTGTAAGGGAATCACTGCCTGTTGGCAATATAACTGTCAGCGATGTTTTCAACGCCGCTTCCCTTGGTGTAGGCACCGAAGGCGAACTTGTTTCGGTATACATCACAGGCAAAGAACTTAAAACCGCAATGGAAATTGATGCTTCTGTTCAGCCTTTGATGAATTCCGCCCAGCTTTACTGTTCTGGTGTTGAATATTCCTTCAACACAAACCGAATGCTTTTCAACAAGGTTGACTATGCTATGCTGCGCCGTGATGACGGTACGCTTGAAGCAATTGATGATGAAAAACTGTATCATATTGTAACAGGTATGTACTGCGGTCAGATGCTTGGTGCTGTTGAAGAAACCTCCTTTGGTCTGCTTTCCATTGTTCCAAAGGACAAAAACGGCAATCCTATTGCAATAAGCGACCTTGCAGACTATGTTATCAAAGATGAAAATGGTGTTCCACTTAAAGAATGGTATGCCATTACCTCCTATCTGCAGGATATGGGCGGCACAATGGACAGCCGATATGCACAGACCGACGGCAGAAAGGTTGTTTATTCCAGTCTCAATCCTGTAAAACTGCTCAGCAATGCAAATATGTTTACATATATTCTGCTTGGCGTAATTGCCTTGCTTATTATCGTTGCTGCAGCAATTATCCGATTTGTAATAAAACGCAAAAACAAAAAATCAAAGGTATAATCAATCAACTTAATAAAATTATATTGAATGCTGTAAAAGCTGTTAAAATACAGTTTTTACAGCATTTTTTTGCAAAAATGTTTCATAAGTACATATTCAAGGAACATATTTACCTTGTTTTGTGCATATTATGGGTGTATAATTATTGATAAATAAACAACTGAATAAACCAAATGATATCTACAGGAGAAGGATTTGTAAAACAATCTGCCGACGAAGTAACTCTTTCAGGCAAAAGGACTGTAAATTGATGGAACTCTGGAGACGCCAGCAAACTGGGGCCGAAGGTGCAAGCGGCAAAGCCGTAAACTCTCAGGCAAAAGGACAGAGATAATCTATATAAAATCAGATATTTATATTTGATTTTGTTGTTGATTTTCTGGCGAAGAGTTAATTTTACTCTTCGCTTTTTTATTTTAAGGTTAAAAGCAGTTGTAAAAAAGGAGAAAATTTTATGTTAGAACTTATTACTTCTGTCAACAGTGCAGTAAACAGTTTTGTGTGGGGTCCTGTTATGCTGGCCCTGCTTGTAGGTACAGGTGTTTTTCTCACCTTTAAAACCGGATTTATTCAGGTTAAATGGTTCGGTTACATTATGAAACACACTGTTGGCGGACTTTTCAGAAAAGGTGAACGAAAAGACAAATCCGGCAACAATCTTACACCTTTTCAGGCTGTAACAACAGCCCTTGCCGGCACAGTTGGTACAGGCAACATTGCAGGTGTTACTGGTGCTATTTTTGTTGGTGGTCCCGGTGCTGTGTTCTGGATGTGGGTAAGTGCTTTTTTTGGTATGTGCACAAAATATGCCGAAATTGTGCTTGCTATGAAATATCGTGTTACCGATGAAAACGGCGTACACAAAGGCGGCCCTATGTATTACATAGAAAACGGTCTTGGCAAAAACTGGAAACCTTTGGCTTTCATATTTGCATTACTTGGCGGTCTTGCCTCCTTTGGTATCGGCAATATTGCACAGGCAAGCGAAATTGCAGGCTCCATGAAAGGTCTGTTCGGTTTCAGCAATTTGGGTACAGGTATTATTCTTGCCATAGTTATTGCATTTGTGCTTGTAGGTGGCGTACAGCGCATCGGTCACGTTACAAGCCTGATTGTTCCGTTTATGGCTTTGTTCTATATCGCTGCAGGTGTTGTTGTTATTGTTATGAGAATCGGTGATATTCCTGCTGTTCTGGCTTCTATTTTCACATCGGCTTTCAGCTTTGAAGCTATTGGCGGCGGTATCTTTGGTTATGCAATAATGACAGCTATGAAACAGGGTTTTGCAAGAGGTGTTTTCTCCAACGAAGCCGGCCTTGGTTCTGCACCAATTGCTCATGCAGCCTCTTCTAGCGAAGAACCTGCAGAACAGGCAATCTGGGGTGTTTTTGAGGTGTTTATCGACACAATCATTATCTGCTCTATCACAGCCTTTGCTGTTCTGCTTTCAGGCATAGAGCTTGGTCCTGATGCTTTGACAGCATACGCTTCCAAGGGTGCTGCAGCAGTTTACGCATTCAATTCTATCCTTCCTGGTACTTTGGGCGGTACTGTTATCCAGATAAGCCTTTTGTTCTTTGCTCTTTCAACAATTCTCAGCTGGGCTTACTACGGCGAACGCTGCTGGGGTTATATTTCAAACAACAGCAAAGTTGTTGATGCTGTTTACAAGGCACTATTCATTGCAGTATGCATTGTTGGTGCAACAGGCAGCGGCACACTGATGTGGGACATTGCCGATACCCTTAACGGTATGATGGCTATACCGAACCTTATTGCCCTGCTGTTCCTCTCAGGTGTAGTTTCCAGTATCACCAAAGAATATTTTAAAGATAAAAAATAGTATATTGTTAC
>JAGBFE010000370.1 GCA_018109965.1 Oscillospiraceae bacterium
CTGTGGGGACCTGCCTTCTGGCTTTTGCTGGCCGGTGGTCTCAGCTACACAGGCGGCCTTGTGTTCTACAAGCTTAAATACAAGTATATGCACAGCATATGGCATCTGTTTGTGTTCACAGGCACTCTGCTGCATTACCTGTGCGTAGTGATTTATGTGCTGCCGATGAGTTTTTAAACGTTAATGATGCAAACTATGGAATACCGTGCAATTTCTGACATCAGTTTTTACAACAGCCTGACGGCACGGTATCTGCAAAATAAAACAGCAAAAAGTGAGTATCAGCCGATGCTCACTTTTATTTTTTCACACAAAATTATATTTTAAGGTGTATAATAGTCACAGATTTTATTTAAAGGAGTTTTTGCCATGGCCGTAAAGCTGCTTATCGCCGCTGCAATCATTGCTGCTGCAGTGGTGCTTATATCATATATCTGTTTCCGCATTGTGTTCTATGCACCGCGGAAGGAACAGCCCGACCCTGATGTTCTCCCTGTGCCTGAAGGGGCGGAATATGAGCCGTATCACGATATAATGAAAAAGTGGATAGTGCAAACCCGTGCAATGCACCACCAAGATTTTTACATAAAATCCTTTGACGGGCTGACTTTGCACGCAAAATATTTTGAAGTGGATAAAAACGCTGTGACGGAAATTATGTTTCACGGCTACCGCGGCAGTGCCGAAAGGGATCTGAGCGGCGGTGTGCAGCGCTGTTTTGCCCTTGGGCGCAATGTGCTGCTGGTGGACCAGCGCACAAGCGGCGAAAGCGAAGGCAATGTGATAAGCTTTGGCATCAACGAACACCGCGACTGTATAGCCTGGGTGGATTTTGCCTGCAGTCATTTTGGCAAAGATGCACAGTTTGTGCTGACAGGTATTTCCATGGGTGCCGCAACGGTACTTATTGCCGCAGGCAAGCCTTTGCCACCAAATGTAAAAGGCGTGCTGTGCGACTGCGGTTTTTCATCCGCAAAAGAAATAATCAAAAAATGCAGCAGGGATATGAAGCTGCCTGCCGACCTTGTTTATCCTTTTATAAAACTTGGTGCAAAACTGTTCGGACATTTTGATGTGGATGAATATTCACCTGTGGAAGCTGCCAAAAGCTGCACTTTGCCTGTAATATTTTTTCACGGTGAAAGCGACAATTTTGTGCCGTGCCATATGAGCAGGAAATTGTTTGATATCTGCAACTGCCCAAAACGCCTTGTGACAATAAAAGGAGCCGACCACGGCCTTTGCTATGTGGTGGACAACAAAACATATTTTGACAATGTAGCCGAGTTCTTCACAGAGAACGGTGTGCCCACAAAACTGCTGCACAATGTGATGTAAAAACAGTTGCAGGGTACACATCTGCAAAAATACACAAATAATATATCTGTATAAACAAATACCCGTCAGAACACTTTAATCTGACGGGTATATTTTTTGTATTAAATTTTGCCCAGATATCTTCTCACACGGTAGTTGACATATGTAAAGCAATGCTTGAACATTGTCCATTCCACCCACAGATAGCTGCCGAGATTTTTAAGCTTGAACGGATATTTTTTTGCATTTTTTGCCATTGCAAAGCCCTGTTTTGTACCTTTCATGAACGGCTTGCCGTAGCCCCGTGCATAGTACATTGCCACCTTTGGCAGATAACCGATAAACTGAAAGATAAAATTGAATATCAGCATAAGCAGCGGCTGGTTTTTGTACAGCAGCAGAATGGTGTTCTGACCGCTTTTTTCCGCTTTGAAATCGTTGTATCTGCCCCCTGTTGTGGCACTGCAGATGTGGTAGCACACTGCTTTTGGGTTGTATATATTTTTGTATCCCGCATTGTTGCCGCGCCAGCCCAGGTCAACGTCCTCACCATAGGCAAAAAAGCTTTCGTCAAACCAGCCGATTTCGTCCAGAATGCTTCGGCGGTAAAGTGCCGCACCGCCGCAGTTGGAGAACACACGCTCCATTTTGTTGTAGCGTTCTCTTGCAAGTCCGTCACCGCGTTTGCAGGTCCAGCCGAACAGCGGCACATAGTCACTGGCGTCATCCGCCAGATGACGGTTGAAATGCTGCACCATAAGCCCGCCAACAGAAAAAATCTGCGGGTCACTGTCGGCTGTGTCCACCAGTGTCTGCAGCCAGTCAGGTTCTGCAAAGGCATCGTTGTTGAACATAACAGCATATTCCGCCTTTGATGCGGCAATACCCTGGTTTACCGCAGGGGCAAAGCCTGTGTTGGTGTCGTTTTTTATCAGCACAAAGTTTTTAAAATCCTTTGCGCAGTTTTCGATAATTTCAACCGAGCGGTCTTTTGAGCCGTTGTCGATAATTATAATTTCATATTCTCCGTCAAACTGCTGACTGATACAGCTGCGTATGGAATCCTCAATCCAGCCTTCACCGTTAAGGTTTGGGATAATAATACTTGCTTTCATAATTTCTCCTGTAAAAGAAATGTTTATCTGACATTTAATTTTATCATAATACACATTTTGTTGCAACTTTTGTCATATTTATACACATAATAAAGTTTAATAATTATTTCATTCTTATAAAATTGCAAAACATCTGCTTTTATGGTATATTATAATAGTTATAGTGCGTAAATGCACCCTGATTAAATTTTTAACAGCCTGACGGGCATTTTGGTCCGCATAATCAAAGGATTTTTTGATGAATAGATACAAATTTCTGTTTTCCAACACCATTCTGTTTTTTATAAGCAGTTTCAGCAGCAAATTCCTTGTATTTTTGCTGATGCCTATATACACAGCAGTTTTGTCACCTGCCGAGAACAGTGATGTAAGCCTGATGACACAGACCGCAAATCTGCTGATACCGCTGGTAAGCCTTGGCATAAGCAACAGCATTATCCGTTTTGGTCTTGATGAAAAATATTCCAAAAAGACAGTTTTCACCACAGGTGCTCTGACCCTTGCGGCAGGCTATGTGATACTGCTTTGCTTTTTCCCTCTTTTAAACAAGGTGGAATTTATCCACAAATATATCTGGCTTTTGTATCTTTATCTGCTTATGAGCTGCAGCCGCACCCTTGTGCAGCAGTTTGTAAGAGCAAAAACCTACACCAAGCTGTATGCCTTTGACGGCATACTTGCCACGGTAAACACCCTTGTGCTTGTTTGTGTGTTCCTTTTGAAATTCAAATGGGGCGCAATGGGATATATCGGCGCAATTATCGGCGCAGACTTTTTAAGCGTGGTTTTCCTGTCGGTAATTGCAGGCGTGTGGAAATACTTTGACCTGTCAAAGCTCAACAAGGCTGTGGCAAAGGAGATGCTCAGCTACTGCATTCCACTTATCCCTGCCAGTGTTGCCTGGTGGATTACCAACGTGAGCGACCGTTATCTTGTTGCATATTTCTGCGGCAATACGGTAAACGGCATTTATGATATCAGCTACAAGCTGCCAAGTATCATCAACGTTTTTGCCACAATTTTTACCGAGGCATGGCAGATTTCTGCAGTTAAGGAAAGCGGCGCAGGCCACACCAACCGCTTTTTCGGCAACGTATTCAAGGCATACCAGAGTGTTGTTTTCATCGGCGGTGCAGGCATTATCCTGCTGTGCAAACCGCTTATCGCACTTTTGGCAGACAAGGCCTATTTTGACGCCTGGCAGTTTGTGCCGGTGCTGATTTTGGCAACAATTTTCTCCTGTTTTTCAGGGTTTATGTCCAGCATTTATATGGTTGAAAAACGCGGCGGGCTTAACCTTGCAACAATGATGGCAGGAGCTGTGACAAACATTGTCCTCAACCTTGTTTTAATCCCCAAAATGGGCGCACAGGGCGCAGCAATTGCAACATTTGCAAGCTACGTTGTTGTTTTTGCCCTCCGTGCAATAAACACAAAAAAATTCATCAACATCAACATATCCCCATTGCAGATGCTGCTCAATATGGCTCTGCTGGGCGCTATGAGTTACATTATGATTGCAGACATCACACACTATCCTGTGTACTGCATTGTTATCACCGCAGTTATCATTGTGTTCAACACAAGACCCCTGCTGGTGTTTGCAAAACAGCTTTTGAAAAGTTTAAAACACAGAAAGAAAGGCACCAACTGATATGAGATTACGCCACAAACCATGGGCACAGCCAGAACTTGACGCAAGCAGCATTTACATCCGCAACCCCCACGAATTTTACGGCAAATGGCAGTCCGCTTTTGAAAAGGAACAGCCGATGCACCTTGAGCTTGGCGCAGGTCGCGGAACCTTTATTGCACAGAAAGCAGTTAAAAACCCCGACATCAACTATTTGGCAATCGACATCAAAAGCGATATGCTGGGCTATGCCAACCGCAATGTACAGCATCAGTATATGATGGCAAACCGCACAACCGACAATATCCGCATGTGCACCTTTGACATCGAAAGAATTGCACTTATCATAAGCGAAGAAGATATCTTCAGCCGCATTTATATCAACTTCTGCAATCCGTGGCCAAAGGACCGTCACAAAAAACGCCGTCTGACACACACAAAGCAGCTTAACAACTACAAGAAATTTCTTAAGCGCGGCGGCGAAATCTTTTTCAAAACCGATGATGACGAGCTTTTTGCCGAAAGCCTTGATTATTTTAAGGAAAGCGGTTTTGACATCACCTTTATCACCTATGATATGACACAGAACAGTTTACCTGACAACATCATCACCGAGCATGAACAGATGTTTATGAACGACGGTATCAAAATAAAAGGGCTTATTGCCGTTTATCCGGAGGAATAATATGAAATTGCTTTTCAAACGAATTATGGCAGTTGTGCTGACAGGTGTGCTGTCGCTGTCACTTTTCAGCGGCTGCAGCGAAAAGGTGATGTATGACAAATACACCGGCACAATCTGGGACAGTTTTGACACCATCATCTCCATTGTAAGCTATCAGAAATCCCAGGCAGATTTTGATGAATTCATGGAGACGGCACAGAGCGAATATACACGTCTCAATCAGCTGTACGACATCTATAACAGCTATCCCGACCTTAACAATGCCAAAACCATCAACGACAATGCAGGCGTTGCACCTGTAAAGGTCAGCGAAGACCTGTTCAATCTTATCGAGTTCAGTATTGACTGGTACTACAAAACCGACGGCAAGGTGAACATCGCCATGGGCAGTGTGCTGAAAATATGGCATGATGTGCGCAGCGCCGCTGAGTTCGGTACCCCTGTGCTGCCTGAAATGTCAAAACTTGAGGCTGCAAACCAGCATACATCAATTGAAAGTATTGTTCTCGACAGAGAAAATATGTCAGTGTATATTTCTGACCCCAAAACCAGTATCGACCTTGGCGCTGTGGCAAAGGGTTATGCAACCGAGCTTATTGCCAACAAGCTGGCCGAAACATATGACAGCTTTGCAATCTCTGCAGGCGGCAACGTAA
>JAGBFE010000371.1 GCA_018109965.1 Oscillospiraceae bacterium
GTAAACGGGAATAATAACAGAAACAGTAGGCATTTTTAACTCCTGTGATTACTGATTGTCGCAGTTCTGTTCTTTTGTGATTTTGTCGGTTATAGTGTTGTTTGTGATTGCCACCTGCTGTGCCAGTTCTTTCTGTTTGATGGTCAGACGGCTTATTTTGAGGCTCATTGCAAACTGATTTACAATGAGCACAAAAATGATTACAACATAAACAAGGTTGATTGGAGCCTGAAAACCAAGACGGTGTGCAATGTGATACGCAAGGTCGGGGAACAGGCTGAGAATGATGAGAACCATTGCAAAGAAAATCCAGAAAAAAGTGTCTTCAATACGCACTGTGGATTTTCTGATAAGGCGCATAATGAACAAAAAAGTGAATATGCTGCCCAGAACCAAAAGTACATTAACCATAGTTTAAGACTCCTTTCTTTTTCTGAACCACTGGATAAGTATGATGGAAACACCCATCTTGAACATGTATTTTGCTGCATTGTAAGGGTTGAGATAGCTTTCGCCCGCTGTGCGTTCTGCCATCTGCACCTGCACTTCGCTTATGGTTGCACCATTGCGCAGCAAAAAGCTGATTGTGTCAGGTTCCGGTGCAAAGTTTGCATCGAGAGCAAATTCCTTTATCATTTTGCGGTTGAAAAGTCTCATACCGCTGGTAGGGTCACAGATGCGTTTGCCTGTGGTGAGGGTCATTGCCCAGCTGATAAGATAGCTGCCCACCATACGCATGCTTTTGGGCTTTTTAACAGTAACAAAACGGCTGCCGATAACGATATCGCTGTTTGTTTCTTTCATCTTGTCAATCATCGGCTGAATATATTCCGGCAGATGCTGACCGTCTGCATCAAACTGCAGCACAGCATCGTAGCCGTGCAGTTTTGCATAGCGCAGCCCTGTCTGGAACGCACCTGCAAGTCCAAGGTTTACGGGAAGGTCAATCAGATTGTAGCCTCTTTCGCGGCAGATGTCAGCTGTGATGTCCTTTGAACCGTCGTTAACTATCACATAGTCAAACTGTGGATAGTTTTTGATAAGGTTGTCCACCACGTTTTCGATATTGTCCTTTTCGTTGTAAGCAGGAATAACTATAAGTGTTTTCATATATTTCCTCTTTGTTTTAAATGAGTTTTTCTGTTATGGAAAGCAGATTTTTGCAGGTGTTTTGCCAGGTAAAAGTCTGCATAACTTTTTTGTGCGAGTTTTCGATGCAGCTGCTGCGGTACTCTGTGTCAGAAATTGCCTTGTACAGCGCAGCGGCAAGGTTTTCCACAGTGTTGTCCTTTATAAGTATGCCAAAGCTGTCGTTGCTGATTACCTCTGCTGTGCCGCCTTTGTCAGTTGCAACAAGCATTGCTTTGCAGGCGGCGGCTTCCAGCACTGTGGTCGGGAACCCTTCGGGATAGTCGGTTGGCAGACAGAACACATCCGCGGCTTTATAAAGCGCAATCACCTTTTCAAATGGCAGAGCACCTGTCACAGTGATGCGGTCGGTTGCTTTTTGTTTTACATCCTCCAGCAAAGCCCCTGTGCCTGCAATTACAAGTTTTGCATTGGTGCTGTGCGGCAGTGCATTGAAAGCATCAATAAGTTTGAGCACACCTTTTTCGGGAATAAGGCGTGCTGCAAAAACAATCAGTGTTTCTTTGTCAGCACAGTTGTAATCCGATTTTGAAGCGGCTGTGATTTTTTCGATAGCTTCAAGGTTGGCACAGTTGTAAAGCACACCTGCATCATTGATGCCAAAATGCCGTAGCCAGTTAGCGCACTGCTTTGATACGCCATAAAAGCCTTTGGTGCGCTTTTTGATGTAATGTGCGGCAAAATGTTCGTACATATCACCGATTTTGCCGATTATGCCACCGCCCATAAGATGACTTGTGCTGTGGTCAATAGCAATTGAAGGCACACTGTGCTTTTTGCACAGGTATGAGGCGTAGATGCTGTTTATATAAAATCTTGTCTGTATAACACAGAAATCAGGTGTATGATCTTTAAACCAATTTTCAAAGTCGGATTTTTGCTTTGATGGCTTTATCACCGGAAAACGGCCGTTCATCAGCATAATGCACGGCAGACGGAAAATCTGTATGCCGTCAGCATCAGTTTCGTGCAGTGGTACTTCTGACAGCGCAGATGTAACAACTGTCACACTGTGACCGCATTTTATAAGTTCTTTTGCAAGGGAGTTTGTATAGCGTTCAACACCACCAACTGTAGGCAGATACTGAGCTGAAAAAATGATGTAATTCACGTTTAACCTCCCTTTATTTGCAGATGGACACAATTTTACATATTAAATCATCTTATTATAACATATATAATATGCAAATGTCTATTAAAACGGGAGATTTGTCAACGGTGTTTTTAAGAGGTGAAAATACAAAAATACCCTTTGGAATCAACCAAAGGGCGATGAATTATTTTGCTTGTCCAAAGTATGAAAGGGTATAGTGCTCAAGGGCCTTTTGTGCGCGTCGGTAAATAGTGGAGCGGTCGCTGTAATTGCTGATGGAAAGATTTTCCACAACACCGCGCTGACGATGTATGTAATAGGCAGCGATAAGTTTTTGTTCATTTTGCGGCAGGCAGCTGAGTGCTTGTTCTATACAGTCTACATATACCGTGTTGGTATGCAGTGTGTCGGACAACTGTTCTATTTCATCTGCTATCACGCTTTGCCCCGGGCTGTCAGCTGATGACGCGGATATCTTTTTCAGCAAGTCGATACGCTGTGACAATGTAACAAGACTGCTTTTGAGATATGGATATTTTTTTAAATCTTCAAGCGCCTGCTTTTTGTAAGCTTTGTATGTCATTTGTATTCCCTCCTTTGTTGGTGGATATCATCAATTGTGTTGCGTTTATGCAATAAATAATACCACTAATGGTTGTTTTGGTCAATTATATACAACTATAAGTTGTCGAAATGAGCCAAAAAGTGATATAATATGCCAAAAAGTAACAAGTGAGAGATGTCGCTAAAAGGCGGAAGTATTGAGTTTTAACAGATGATATTGTATCATAAAAAACAGAAATAAGGAGAGTTTTGAATGGATGAACTGATAAAAAAACGCAGGAAAGAACTGGGAATAACGCTGGAAGAAATCGGTGATTATGTTGGGGTGTCCAAAACAACTGTTCAGCGCTGGGAAAACGGAAATATATCCAATATGCGCCGTGACAGAATAAAAAAACTGAGTGAAATACTGCAGATAGATGCACAGCAGCTGCTTAACATAGAAAAACAGCCTGAAGACTGTCTGGTAAAAATACCGATATTGGACAGAATTGTGCCGGGAGTGCCGGTGTCAGCACAGAATTATGTGACAGGATATGTGGATGTGCCTGAAAAATGGCTTGAAACCGGCAATATGTTTGCCATTAAAATAAAAGATGACAGCATGGAACCCAGACTTGAACAAGGAGATATTGTTATAGCGGTAGAACAGAAAATGGTAAACAGCGGTGAACTTGCTGTTGTTGTAGTCGATGGCAAAACAATGTGCAAAAAGGTTGTCAGACATTATGACAGGCTGGTTTTTGTTTCCACAAATTCAAAATATGAGCCAATGCTGTTTGACCTTGAGGATATAAAGGAAAGATATGTGGTAATTGCGGGAAAAGCAGTTGAACTGCGGGCAAAATTATAAAGTAAATAACTAAGTAATGAACGGATGTATCGGACGTGATACATCCGTTTTTTTGTGCAACTTTTGTGCAACATTTGTGTACATAAGACTGCACCAATATTGCCACGCAGATGCAATACATCGGTGATATGCTTTGGACAGCGGAAGGGAGAGGAGGTTGCACAGATGACAGACGAAAACAAAAACAGCATCTGCTGCCTTATGGAAAAGGCGCTGAAAACAAAGGTGACACAACAGGTAAAGGATGATATTGCATCGGTGCTTGCTGTCAGCACCGACAAAATGACCGCACGCCAGGCGGTGGTGTATGCACAGATTGCAAAGGCGATAAAAGGGGATAAATCAGCTTTTGAGGCGGTGAGCAATATGTATACAGCAAACCCTGAAACTGAAAAGGCGTACAGTGTGGAAATAAAGGTGGTGGAGTAAAAGGAGGGAATATAAATCAGATTTGAAATAACAAAAAAGCAAAAGGAGTTTATAGAAAGCAAAGCTGACGAAGTTCTGTTTGGCGGTGCGGCAGGCGGCGGCAAAAGCTATGCCCAGCTTATAGATGCATTTTTGTATGCGATGAAATATGCAGGCTCCAAGCAGCTGATTTTAAGACGTACACTGCCTGAGCTGGAAAAAAGCCTTATCCGTGTTTCGCTGTCTCTTTTTGACAGGGATATTTACCGTTACAATTCGGCAAAGCACACAGGGGTGTTCACAAACGGCAGCATTATCGACTTTGGTTACTGTGACAGGGAAAATGATGTGTACAAATATCAGTCGGCAGAATATGACGTAATACGTTTTGATGAACTGACACATTTTACCGAGGATATGTATGTGTATCTGATAAGCCGCATACGCGGTGTGAATGATTTTCCAAAGCAGATAAAAAGTTCCACAAACCCCGGTGGCGTGGGGCACAGCTGGGTAAAACAGAGGTTTATAGATGTGTGTGTAACGGGCATCTATCGTGATGAAAACGGCACACGGCAGTTTATACCCGCCAAGGTGAGTGATAACAGCTTTCTGATGAAAAATGACAAGGGGTACATAAGCCGGCTGAAACGACTTGGCGAAAAGGACAAAAGGGCACTGCTGTATGGTGACTGGGATATTTTTGACGGGCAGTATTTCAGCGAATTCCGCCGAAATATACACGTTGTAAAGCCTTTCAGTATACCCAAACACTGGAAAAGATATTTCACAATGGACTATGGGCTGGATATGTTTGCGGGATATTTTATTGCTGTGGACACACAGGGCAAGGCCTATGTTTACAGAGAGATATATAAGCCAAATCTGATAATCAGTGCAGCCGCAAAGGAAATTATTGACGCAGACGAAAAGGGAGTCAGCCTTTATTATGCGCCGCCAGATTTGTACAACCGGCGTCAGGACACGGGTAAAAGTGTTGCCGAGATTTTTGCAGAACACGGAATATTGCTGACCAAAAGCGAAAATGACCGCGTACAGGGTTGGTATAACCTTAAAGAGTGGCTGATGCCGTACAAGGATGAACAGGGAGTGACTACGGCAGATCTTGTGATTTTTGAAACCTGCCCCAGTCTTATCCGCACGCTGCCGGCACTTACACACGACAGAAGCAATCCCAACGATGTGGCAACACATCCTCACGAAATCACTCACGCTCCCGATGCTATCCGCTATTTTGTAGCGGGCAGACCATCACCTGCTGTGCGGCCTGAACCGCAGGATGATGAAAATACAATGGACAGGCAGATAGACAGTTTTTTGAATTTTTAAAAGGAGGAATATATGCTTTACAAATATCCTATCGAACAGAAAAAAACAGCCCAGGAAACCACAATCGGCAACCGACGCTATGACACAGTTACAGGTGACGAACTGCCGCCTGTTCCCTATCTCAATATCAATTCTGCAAAGGTGAACAGCACTGCCGCAGCACCAAAAAAGACCGCTGCGAAAACAGCTGCAAAGACAACTGTGAGCACATCTGCTGCAAACAGCAGCGCAGCAGCACTGCAGGATGTTTATGAGCAAAAACTGCGTGAACAGCGTGATGCACTGGAAAACAGTTACAACAGCAGGAAAAATCTGCTTGGGCAGAACTATGAATTACAGAGACTTGCGGCACAGCAGAACAATAATTCTGCCCTGAGAGATCTGTATATTGCATATATGCAGGGAATCAAAAATATTCCGCAGCAGGCTGCAATGTGGGGTGCAGGCGGTGAAATTGAAAGCATCAGAAGCCGCCACAGAACCAGTTACGAAGATAACCGTGCAAAGCAGAATATAAGCTATGGAGATATCATCAGTGAAATCCAGCAGAAATATA
>JAGBFE010000046.1 GCA_018109965.1 Oscillospiraceae bacterium
TGACAGAGGGGTTACGAAAAAAGCCTCAGTTAGTAAGGTGTAAAACGAACAAACCCCTCAGTCAAATGCTACGCATTTGCCAGCTCCCCTTTCAGGGGAGCCGAGAATAACTCAATTAAACAACCCGACAAACTCCAATTTGTCCAATTTAATTGATTGGGTCTATTATTCTGAATGTAGCAGAGAATCTTATATAATTAAAAATACAATTTAATAGTGGTGTGTTGACCCCACTATTTTTATTACATTATTAACAGGGTGTCCTTTATCTTTTTATGCCTTGATTTTATTTTTGAAATGTGGTATAAAGATATTGTAAAATTATGTTATTTTAAAAAATAACAAAAATGGAGGAAAAAAGGAAATGAAAAAATTAAGCAAAGTTTTAGCAGTACTTCTTGCTATGTTGATGATGTTTGGCATCATTCCAATGACAGCATCGGCAGCAGATACTTACACTGTTAAGTACAATCCAAATGGTGGTAGTGGTTCAATGACAAACTCCACATTCACATTTGACACAGAAGTAGAGTTGAGAGCTAATAGGTTTACAAGATTGGGATACACTTTCCTTGGCTGGTCAAAGGACAGATTGGCAACAACTGCAACATACACAGACCAACAGTCTGTAACTAACGTTGCAGAGGCAGGTGCAACAACAGTAACTCTTTATGCAATTTGGGCACCAAATACATTTACAGTTCAGTTTAATGCAAATGGTGGCGAAGGCACAATGGCTAACCAGGTGTTCACATATGATGTTGGACAGGCATTGACAGCAAATACATTCACAAGAGAAGGCTATACATTTGAGGGCTGGGCAAAAACAGCTAGCGCAAGATTTACAGACTACACAGACCAACAATCTGTAAAAAACCTTACAACAACAAATCAAGGTACAGTAGTTCTTTATGCAGTATGGAAGAGAATTCCTGCAACTATGGTAGAACTTTTTATTGCAACAGAACCAACAAAAACAGAATACTATGTTGGCGACACATTTGATGCAACAGGACTTGTTGTGAAGGTAAATATGAGTGACCATACTGTACGTGACGTTACTAACTACACACTTTCAACTCCTGATATGTCAACAGTTGGTGAAAAGACCGTAACCGTAACATGTGAAGAACTTACAGCATCATTCACAATCAACGTTGTTGAAAGACCAGTATACAACTATACTTTCAACATCAATGCACCAGAAGTTACAGAAATCGCTCATGGTGAAAGTGTTGTTCTTTCAACTAAGGTAGAAGGAACATATCCAGACGGTATGTATGTTGTATGGACAGCAAATAACCAGAATTTTGCTACAACAGCAAATGCAGACGGCACATACACAGTAGTTGCTGAAGGCGTTGGCGCAACAACATTTACAGCAACTCTCTATACTGCAGAAAATGAAGCGGTTGCTCAGGAAACAGTTGAATTAACTGCATTAGAGGAAGTTGAAGAACCGGGATTCTTTGCAAAGATTATTAACTTCTTTAAAGGAATTATCGCAGCAATTCTTGGCATCTTTAAAAAATAATCTAATATAATAAGTAATTTGGCGGGGATAATCCCCGCCATTTTTTATTTGCAAAAAACATGCCTACCAATAGTTGTAATAACTGGTCGTGTTCTAATCCAACGATTATTTGTTTTTGCAGGATTATAATAGTATATAGCGCCACCTGTTGGGTCCCAACCGTTAATTGCATCCCTTGCGGCCTTTTTTGCCGTGTCACTTGGAGCCACATTCCAGTTGCTGTCCCTTACCGCCGAGAATGCGCCGGGCTGATATACAACACCTGCAATTGAATCGGGAAATGATGAGTGCTGAACACGGTTAAGCACTACTGCGCCAACGGCAACTTGTCCTGTGTAGCTCTCTCCTCGTGCTTCTGCAGCGATAATCCTTGCCAATAAATATACATCATTGGAACTGTATCCATTGGTTGAAGAAGTAGAGCCAGAGCCTAAGCCTAAATACTTTAATGTTTGAGGTCCTGCAATTCCATCGGCAGTAATTCCACAGTTTTTCTGAAACTGACGAACAGCTTTTTGCGTTGCTGTGCCATAAATGCCATCAACAGACCCTTTGTATAAGCCCAGCTCTTTTAATTTGGATTGAATCTGACGGACTTCCTGTCCACGTGACCCGATATTAGAAAGTGTCTGCGTATTTTCATAAACGAACCCGATTGCGGCAATAACAATTGCGTTTAAAAGTATAATTGCGATAATTTGCCAGAAAATATGAATCCGTGTGCGATTCTCTTTCTTTATGTCCATAAAGCCATCTCCGAATAAACAATATTTGTTATTTATGTTTTCCATTAATGCTTTCGATTATGCAGAAAGTGCAGAAATTGTGTTAAACAGAAGTGGCGAACACAAAATATCGGGGTGTTGAAAAGATGTCGAAAAAAATAAAAAATTTTTTGAAAAAAATTAAAAAAAGTTGTTGACAAGTTGATTTCGTTGTGATATTATATCAAAGCTGTCTGCGAGAGGTAAACGACACAAGCAAAAAACTGAAAAAAGTTTTAGAAAAAGTGTTGACAAGCTCCGGGAGTTTTGATATAATGAAACTCCACCCGCGAAAACGGGCGGACGCAAACTGGACCTTGAAAATTAAACAACGACGAGATAAGTAAAAGGAACCCTGTTAATCTTTGAGGGTACGGAAGTACGAATCAGAGAGAAACAAGAAACAGTAATTCTTTTGGATAACA
>JAGBFE010000372.1 GCA_018109965.1 Oscillospiraceae bacterium
ATCACAACTGCTGCCGTTATTGTGTATACCGGTAATTGTTTTATATCCATATTCCTTTATAAAAAAACACCACCGCGGTGGTGTTTTTTGCTGTTCATTATGATTGTCAGTTTTTAACTGCGTAAACTTTGAGATATATGCCTGTTGAATTGTTATTGCTTATAATATGTTTAAACTCAGCCAGGGAAGCACTGAATGCTTCAGGATCAGAACTGAGAGTCGCACTTGTTACAAAAAATTCGGAAAGCTCATCAGCAGGAATTGTGGCAGTACCGTCAGCTGCAACGGAAAGGCTTTTTACCTTTGCAGGATCAGGAATATCAGCGCTTGTTTCGTACTCGGACAATGTTTTGATATTGTTCAATGCGGAAAGGCTGTCTGAAGAATATACTGTATAGTAATAGCTGTATTTTGCAATATCAGCATCGGATGCTGCAGTAACTTTTACATTTACATCACCGCCGACAGTTGCGTCAATCTTTCTAAGGTTGTCAGCATTCTGTGTAAAGGTAACACCGGGCATTGTTGTGTCTGTAATTTCAAGGCCTAAAGCTTCGGTTGCTGTTACATTGCCGCCGTCTACGGTAAGGGTGATTTTGCTGTCGGAAACATCTGTGTATGAAGGTTCGTAATTAACATATGTCCATGCAGCAAATGAAGTTGATATTGTTGCAATAATTGCAAGCAATGTGAATAATCTGAACTTTTTCATTTTTGTTCTCCTTTTCGTAAAGTTAATTGTTTAATATATTTTTAAAATTTTGATTATATAAAAACAATTAACTGGCTGCATAGGGTTCACAGAAAAAATCCCCTGCGACCATTAGGGTGCAAAGGGGATTTTTACAGGATAGTATCCGGTTTGTCAGAATAAAGTAGCTTCACTTTCAGAATAAAGTGCGTCGTTCACATCATCAAGTGAAAGGTTGTGGGTGAGACCAAATATTATAATCGCGTCTCTTTTGTCTCTTACAAAAAGTTCGGCAAAGCCGCTGTGCTTCAGCAGCAGCTGTGTTTCCTCAAGGGACGCGGAAAGACCGAAACACAGACACAGAGTTCTGTCGCGGGACGGTGTACGCTCACCGGAAAATATCTGGTACAGGTACACTTCGCTTGTGCATGCCTTTTTTGCCAGAGTTGCTTTGGATAAACCGCTTTTCCTGAACATATTCTGCAGCATTTCGGTGAAATTTTCATTTATAAGATGTTCCTGATTTTCCGTGAGAAATCTTTTCAGGTCTGTTGTGTTGGTCAGCTCGTGCTGTAAATCACTGGTGTTTTTCTTTGTCATTACCTTATTGCCTTTACAAAATTATTTCGTCAAGTATAATAATTATAATACATTAAATATAATCAAAAAACAATTAACTGTTTGCATAGGAAAAGGGGGGATAGGTATAATTAATTTATTCAGCGATAAGCTGTCCCTGGAGTTTTCTGTGGAAAGGGCATTAAAACACAGTGAAAACGGGTGTGTATATCTTGTGCGCAACAGAGAAAGCGGACAGAGGTATATATACAGGGAATACAAAGGCACTGATGAAGTGTATACCAGATTGCAGGATGTAAACAGCAGTTATCTCCCTAAAATTTTTGCGGTGGAAAAACACGGGGGAAAAGCCTGTGTTGTGGAAGAATATGTGCAGGGCGAGACCCTTGCATTTATACTTGAAGGCGGCAGTATTCCGGTAAGTTCTGCTTATGATATTGCAGTTCAGATATGTTCCGCGATGGAAGTTCTGCATATTCAGGGAGCAGTACACAGGGATATAAAGCCTGAAAATATCATTATTGACGGCGATAGGGTGGTGCTTATAGACTTTGATGCGTCCCGCATAAATAAAGAGTATTCATCAAACGAC
>JAGBFE010000373.1 GCA_018109965.1 Oscillospiraceae bacterium
ATTCAGGCAGAAAGAGAACTGGAAAACACAGGTGTTATTCTTCGCAAAATGGGTGAACCGGGTGTACCTACAGTAAAGGAATATGTGGTTGCAAACGTTCCACAGGGAGGCAAACTTGCCTTTGACGGCAGAGTTATTCCTGTTGCAGAAGGCAGAGCATATGCTGAAGAACTCGGCAAAAAAGGCGCAACACTCCACACAACAGGAGACCTCCCGGGTATGGTATGGGAAAACCGTCCTGCACTTTCTGCAGAAAAAGCTTATGTTCTTACAATGGAATATGCAGGTAAATCCACAGCAGACAAGCTCAGCGACATTCGTGAAAAAATGACAGAAGCCGGTGCTGATATTCACGTTATCGCAGCATTGGAAGACATTGCATGGCTTTACAATATCCGCGGCAATGATATTTCCAGAACACCTGTTGTGCTCAGCTTTGCTGTTGTGACAATGGACAAAGCATACATCTTTGCAAACCCTGAAATTTTTGATGAATCCGTTATGGCTCATTTTGAACAGTCAGGTGTTGAAGTAAAACCTTACGAAGAAATCTACAGCTATGTGTCAGCAATCGGTGAAGACAAAACAGTTCTGCTTGACCCATCAAAAACAAACTTTGCAGTTGTAAATGCAATCAAAGCAAAAATTGTGGAAAAACAGAACCCATCCCTGCTTATGAAAGCTGTTAAAAACCCTACAGAACTTGAAAACAGCCGCAATGCACATATCAAGGACTGTGTTGCTGTTACAAAGTTTATGTACTGGCTCAAAACAAATGCCGGCAAAATCCCAATGACAGAAGTTTCTGCGCAGGAATATGTTTCATACCTCAGAAGCATTCAGCCGGGTTATCTTGACCTCAGCTTTGACCCTATCTGCGGCTACAAAGAAAACGCAGCAATGATGCACTATTCCGCACATCCTGAAACAACAAAGGAAGTTACAAACGAAGGCATGCTGCTTCTTGACTCAGGCGGACACTACAATGACGGTTCAACAGATATCACCCGAACATTCGTTCTCGGCGAAATTTCCGATGAAATCAAAGCTCATTTCACAGCAGTTGTTCGCGGCGTGCTTGCGCTTCAGAACGTTAAATTCCTCAAGGGCTGTATCGGTCAGAACCTTGACATCCTTGCAAGAGAACCACTGTGGGAAGTTGGCCTTGACTACAAATGCGGCACAGGCCATGGCGTAGGTCACATCCTTGGTGTCCACGAAGGTCCAAATGGCTTCCGCTGGCAGAATGTTCCTGGCAAAAACGAAGGCGGCGTATTTGTTGAAGGTATGATCACAACAATTGAGCCTGGTGTTTACATCGAAGGCAGCCACGGTATCAGAATTGAAAATGAAGTTATCTGCCGTGAAGGTGTTAAAAACGAGTACGGTCAGTTTATGTACTTTGAACCTGTTACATTTGCTCCAATTGACCTTGACGGTATCAATCCGGAACTTATGGACAAAAAAGAAATCAAATGGCTTAACGAATATCACGCACAGGTATTTGAAAAACTCAGCCCATATCTTACAGAAGAAGAAACAGAATGGCTTAAAGAATACACAAGAGCAATTTAATCTGTTGTTAAACACATACAGCACAGTCACAGGCAGATGTGATTGTGCTGTGTTTTTTACTGAAAATTCACACATATACAGGTGATATATGCTATAATTATAAAAAATATAATCAGCAAATTATCTGGATGGTGTACTATATGAAAAATCTGTTTGCAGTTATCGGTACTTTTGTTATATTGCTTGTCGGGTTTGTGGCCTGTTTTACTCTTTGGGGTGAAGGCTATACTGTTGATGCGTTGCTGTACCGCAACAAAGGCTATAAACTTATTGAGGCTTTGGAAAATGAAGAATATGAAAAAGCAGCACAGTACCTCAGCTTTTATGGCAGTGAAGATGTAACCGCCGACAGGGAACAGTGGGCAAGAGATATGCAGTCATTGGATATTGATATCTTTTCTGCAAACTGCAAAGCATTGTCAGCGGATGACGGAATAGTAAAAACAAATGTTCAGGCATATTTTTATGGCGGTCAGGAGCTGTGTTTCGATGTGATTGTGCAGGGCAAAGGCCTTGCAATATCATCGGTGCATGTAACAGGCGATGAAGAACTGACAGAATTGTATCAGAAGATTATGACAACCTACAATCCGGGATAGAAAACAACCCGACAGATTAGCTCTGTCGGGTATTTTTTTACACAGAACATCTGTAAAGTTATCTGACTTTACAGATTGTAGTTCCTTATGTAGCACGGTTAAACGCAGGCACCACAGCATTCCAGGTATCCTGACCTGCTTTTCCATCCACCTTCAGATTGCTTGCACTCTGAAAACCCGAAACTGCCACTGCAGTGTTTCTTCCGTAAATGCCGTCTACATTCAGCACAGGCCAGGTATAGTTGTTTGCTTCCCTTATTTTGTTAAGATAACTCTGCAAAAACCTCACCTGATCTCCTGAAGAACCAAGGGTCAGCAGGCCGTTGTATCTTGTTGTAACATCTGTAGGATTTCCTGCTTTCATTGCGTTGTCAACAGCAAGTATGGAATTCCAGGTCAGCCGTCCAATGATACCGTCGGGGTTGAGAGAAAACTGTTTCTGAAAACGTATTACTGCATTGCGCGTACCGGAACCAAATCTGCCGTCAACGGCAAGCCGGTTTATTCCTGTGTACAAACTGCCAAGGCTGTTAAGACGCTGTTGCATAAGTCTTACATTTGCACCGCTTGAACCCATTCTTAAAGGTGTGCCGGGATAAACAGGGTCAGCATATATTGTTGAAGTGTTCATATAAAAATCCTCCTTTGGTTTAGTATATGGAAGTCGGAGGATAAATGTTATGATAATCAATTTACTTATCATTTAATTTATGTTAATATTAAAATGTATAACTATGTAAATAATAAATTTATATATAAGGAGAAAATATGTTATCAGTAAAAGAACTTACCCACGAGTTTGACGGGCAGACTCTTTTTAAAGATGTTAACCTTGAATTTAAAGAAGGCAACTGTTATGGCATTATCGGTGCAAACGGTGCAGGTAAATCAACATTGCTCAAATTTTTGTCAGGTCAGCGCGAGCCTACAAAAGGCGAAATTTTCCTCGATAAAAATGCAAGAATGTCTGTGCTGGAGCAGGACCACTTTAAATTTGATGAATATTATGTAACTGATGTTGTAATTATGGGCAATCCACGTCTTTACGAAATTATGAAAGAAAAAGACGAGCTTTACAACAAACCTGATTTCAGTGAAGCAGACGGTGAACGTGCTGCAGAACTGGAAGGTGAATTTGCTGAACTTGACGGCTGGGAAGCTGAAACCGAAGTTCTTCAGCTTTTAAACGGTCTTGGTGTGGACAAATCCAACCATTATACACAGATGAAAAATCTCAACGGCCGTGATAAAGTTAAAGTTCTGCTTGCAAAAGCGCTTTTCGGCAAACCAAGCATTATTCTTCTGGACGAACCTACCAACCATCTTGATATCGAAGCTATCGCATGGCTGGAAGAATTCATTATTGATTTCCCTGGCACAGTACTTGTTGTATCCCACGACCGTCATTTCCTCAATGCTGTATGTACACACACTGTTGATATTGACTACAACAAAGTAAAAATGTATGCTGGTAACTACGATTTCTGGTACGAATCCAGCCAGCTGATGAATCAGCTTATCAAAAACCAGAACAAAAAGAAAGAAGAAAAAATCAAACAGCTGGAAGAATTTATCCGCCGATTCTCTGCAAACAAATCAAAATCCAAGCAGGCAACATCAAGAAAGAAAATTCTTGATAACATTCAGCTTGAAGAAATGCCTGCATCTTCCCGCAAATATCCGTTTGTCAGCTTTGTGCAGGACAGGGAAGTTGGCAAAGACGTGCTTGAAGTGCGTGATTTGACAGTTACAATTGACGGCGTAAAAGTTCTGGACAATGTTTCCTTCTACATCAACCGCCTTGACAAAATTGCACTTGTCGGTGACAACGAAGCAGGTCAGACAGCGTTGTTCAAAGTTCTCAACGAAGAACTTGTTCCAGACAGCGGTTTTATCAAATGGGGTGTAAGTACATCAAGAAGTTATTTCCCAAAAGACAACACAGAATTTTTTGAAGGCAACGATATGAACCTTGTTGAATGGCTGCGTCAGTACTCCAAAGACCAGACCGAAAGCTTCCTCCGAGGCTTCCTTGGCCGTATGCTGTTCAGCGGTGACGATGTTTACAAAAAAGTTAACGTCCTCTCCGGTGGCGAAAAGGTAAGATGTATGCTGTCCCGCATGATGATGAAGGAAGCAAATGTTATTATGCTTGACCAGCCAACCAACCATCTTGACCTTGAATCCATCACAGCGGTAAACAACGGTATTGTGGACTTCAAAGGCACAGTTCTGTTCTCCAGCCACGACCATCAGTTTATCGAAACTATTGCAAACCGTATTATTGAAATCAAAGAAGATGGTTCAATTGTTGACAAGCTTATGACATACGATGAATACATCGAATACAAGCAGGCAAACAAATAGCAATAATAAAAATATCTGTTCCGATACAGAAGGAACAGATATTTTTTGAAACATATTGATTGCATAAAATCTATTTTCTAAAAGGATACGTTTATGGAACTTAAAAATATGATTTACAAACGCAAATCTTTCCGTGATTATTCACAGAACCAGCTTTCACCACAGACATTGCTCAAAATTGAAAATTTTATCGAAAATGCAAGACCTCTGTTTCCCTATACAAGATTTTCCTGGAAAATTGTAGACGGTGAAAGGGTAAAAAACATACAGCCTTGGCGGGCACCGCACAATATTGTAATGTTTGCCGACACAAGTACCGAAAGTCTGATGAATATCGGTTTTATTTTTCAGCAGGCAGAATTGTATATACAAAGTCTTGGCCTTGGCAGCTGCTGGCTCGGTATGGGAAAACTTGATGCAGCAGATTCAGAAAATGCAGATGGTCAGAAACAGGTTATGATGCTTGCCTTTGGCGAGACAGAAAATGATGATTTCCGCAAAAGCAAGGCAGAATTCAAACGCAGAGCATTGAACGAAATAACTGATACGGAAGACAGCCGCCTTGAATGTGCACGTCTTGCACCAAGTGCAGTTAACAGTCAGCCGTGGTATTTTGTACATGAGGGTGAAACAATACACGCTTACTGTGTTGAAAAATATTTAAGAAAAATTATGCTCGGAAATATGAACAAAATTGACATGGGCATCGCTCTGGCACATATTTATGTGGAAAATAAAGAAACCTTTGAGTTCTTTAAAACTGAAAAATATCCTGCTGTGAAAGGTTATTATTACACAGGCAGTTTTAAAATTTAACAGATAAAAATAAAATCGGCATCTGGTTACAAGATGCCGATTAGTTTTTTATAATGAATTATTTGTATTGAATTATGCGTAGATAAGCCAGATGAGAACATAACCTGTAACCACAGCACAGAGAGTAAACGGGATACCGATGCTCATAAATTCTTTTGTGGAAACTTCGTAGCCTTCTCTTCTCAGAATACCGCCTGCAGCAATGTTTGCAGAAGCACCAACAGGAGTGATGTTGCCGCCAAGTGTTGCACCTGCAAGCAAACCAAAGTAAAGCACTGTTGGGTCAACACCAAGAGAAGCAGAAATGCTTGTAACAACAGGAAGCATTGTTGCGGTGTAAGGAATGTTATCAATAAATGCGGAAATAATTACCGAGAACCAAACCAGAATTGTGTAAATAAGGAATACATTGTCCCCGCTTACAGCAACAA
>JAGBFE010000374.1 GCA_018109965.1 Oscillospiraceae bacterium
ATCACTTGCTTTCAGCAGGTGGTCAGCAGAAACTGCGCCTGTACGGCTGGCAAGTTCAGCACCGCCAAGGGAAACAATTTCGTCAGCGTGCACTTTAAGTTTAAAGCCCATTTCCTTTGCTTTGGTCAGATAGTATTCGCTGTCTTCAATTTCAAAAACGTTTTTTTCGCAGAAAATATCGGCAAATTCGGCAAGGTTTTCTTCCTTTACCTTTGGCATAACTTCGGTGAGAAGATAGTCGATAAATTCTCTTTCTCTGCCTTTCCACTGAGGCAGAACGCTGTGCGGACCAAGAAAGGTTGTCACAACATCCACAGGATGTGTGCGGTCCAGTTCTTTCATTGCGCGCAGCTGTTTTATTTCGGTGTCACAGTCCATACCATAGCCGCTTTTGCCTTCAACGGTGGTCACACCAAATTCCAGCATACGGTTAAGTCTTTCTCTGCCAACTTCCACAAGTTGTTCCACAGTTGCTTCCTTTGTAGGTACAACAGTGGCATTTATACCGCCGCCCCGCTGCATAATGGACATATATGTGTCGCCTTTAAGTCTCCAGCCAAATTCTTCGGCACGGTAGCCGCCAAAGATAAAATGTGTGTGGCTGTCAACAAAGCCTGGCATAACAGTTTTGCCGGTTGCATCAACAATTTCGTAGCTGTCATCAGCAAGCTTATCAAGTTCTTCGGTTGTGCCCACTGCAAAAATCACATCATCGTGGATGAGCACACCGCCGTTTTTAATAAGCCCGATATCAACCATTTCTGCGCCTTTTTTTGGTGCAGTACCGCGGCAGGTCACAAGCTCTGCGGCGTTGCGGATATATCTTTTTGTCATAATACTGCCTCCTGTTATTTGCCTGTAGCAGCCTTGAAAGTTCTTTCTATCAAATCGTCATCTGCAAGGTATGGCATTGTAATTGCATCACTGCCTGCAAATTTTTTGTTGTATTCGGCAACAGTTTCGATGGAATGTTCGTTGCGTGCCCAGCTGCGGCGGGAAACACCAACCATTGTATCCCAAGGGATTGACTCCATAATAATCTGGTCAGCCATATCACTGCCGTCAAGCACAAGGCCAAAACCGCCGTTGATTGCTTTGCCGATGCCTGTGCCGCCGCCGTTGTGGAGTGCAACAAGGCTCATGCCTCTTGCACAGTTGCCTGCAAAGCAATGGGTTGCCATATCGGCAGTAAAATTGGACCCGTCATAGATATTGCTTGTTTCGCGGTATGGGCTGTCAGTGCCGCCTGTGTCGTGGTGGTCACGGCCAAGCATAACAGGGCCGATTTCGCCTTTGCGCACCATATCATTGAACTTGAGTGCGATGTCACGGCGGCCAAGGGCATCCTGATACAGAATACGGCATTCGGTGCCGACAACCAGCTTGTTCTTTTCAGCATCGCGTATCCAAACCCAGTTGTCTCTGTCCTGGAAACGTCTGTCAGGGTCAATAATTTCCATTGCGGCGTGGTCGGTTTTTACAAGGTCTTCGTGGTTGCCGCTTAAGCAGCACCAGCGGAACGGACCATAGCCGTAGTCAAACAGTTCAGGCCCAAGGATATCTTCGACATAGCTTGGGAAGATAAAGCCTTCGCTTGTATCGGTGCCGTTTTTGGCAATGTCCTTGTTGCCTGCATCAAACACAGCTTTCATAAATGCGTTGCCGTAGTCAAAGAAATATGCGCCGCGGCTTACAAGTGTTTTTACAAGATGGAAATGCTTGGTCAGTGTTTTGTCAACCAGCACCTTGAAGCCAGCTTTGTCCTTGTCCAGCATTTCGGTTCTCTGTGCAAAGGTCAGTCCCTGTGGGCAGTAACCGCCGTCATATGGAACGTGGCAGCTTGTCTGGTCGGACAAAAGGTCAATTTTTATATTGTTGTCAACTGCATATTCCAACAGGTCAACAATGTTGCCGTGGTATGCAATGGACATTGCTTTCTTTTCTGCCATATATTTGTGTGCAAGGCTGAAAGCCTCTTCGGCACTGTCGGTAACAAGGCTTACCCAGCCCTGGCTGTGGCGTGTTTCAATACGGGAGTAGTCAACCTCTGCAATGATGCCAACACCGCCTGCAATTTCAACAGCTTTTGGCTGTGCGCCGCTCATACCGCCAAGCCCGCTTGTTACAAACAGGTGGCCTGCAAGGTCGCCGTCAGCAGGCACACCAAGAAATTTGCGGCCTGCGTTGAGGATTGTGTTGAAGGTGCCGTGCACAATGCCCTGCGGACCAATGTACATCCAGCCGCCCGCAGTCATCTGACCATATGAGGAACAGCCCATTGCAGTTGCTTTTGCCCAGGCTTCAGGGTTGTCACCCTCACCAACCATAAGACCGTTGGTGATGATAACCCTTGGTGCCTGTTTATGGGAATGGAACAAACCCAGAGGATGACCGCTCATTACAACAAGTGTCTGTTCTTCGGTAAGTTCTTCCAGATATTTTTTCAAAAGCTGATACTGCATCCAGTTCTGGCAAACCTGGCCTGTTTCGCCATAAGTTACCAGCTCGTAAGGATAAAGGGCAACGTCGTGGTTAAGGTTGTTGTCAATCATAACCTGAAAAGCCTTGCCCTGTACACATTTGCCTTTGTACTGGTCAATCGGTTTGCCGTAAATGCGTTCCTTTGGCATAAAACGGTAACCGTAAATACGGCCTCTTGTCAAAAGTTCTTCCATAAATTCAGGTGCAAGTGCTTCGTGCAGATTTTCCGGCACATAGCGCAGCGCGTTTTTAACAGCCACCTTTATTTCGTGGTCGGACAAGGTCAGCTGACGCATTGGTGCACGGCGGATACCCTCTTTGAAAACAGGGTATTCGGGCAATACATCATCCAGCTTTATTGTCATAGCATTTGCGATATCTGTGTTGTTCATAAATCGTAAATCCTTTCTGTCTGTATGTAAATCAACTATAATAGAATGCTATTTGTATAGTACCATATAATTGTGAAAATTGAAACAAGAAAATAATGAATATTGACACCAATTTTGTAATTCTGTATACTTAATAAGGATATGGTGGTGTGAAATGTACCATCATAGTATAAAAATATTTGGTATGAAATTTAAATTAAAGGATAGAAAATTAATGGAAAAAGTTGTTATTACAGGTTCAACACTTACTGTTGAAGAAATCATTGCGGTGTGCCGATACGGTGCAAAGGTGGTTTTGTCGGAGGAAAGCCGACAGAACATTTTATCCTCCCGTCAGATTGTTGATGAACTGGTAGAGGAAGAAAAGGTGGTTTACGGCATTACCACAGGTTTTGGCAAATTCAGTGATGTTGTTATCTCAAAGGAAGAATGCAAACTGCTGCAGAAAAACCTTATCATTACCCACGCAGTAGGCGCAGGCGAGCCTTTTGACTGTGATGCTGCAAGAGGTATTATGCTTTTGCGTATCAACAACCTTTCCAAAGGTTTTTCGGGCATACGTCTCGAAACTATCGAAACAATGGTGGAAATGCTCAACAAGGGTGTTACACCTTATATTCCTCAAAAAGGCTCTCTCGGTGCATCGGGTGACCTTGCGCCACTTTCACATATGGTGCTGCCAATGCTTGGTCTTGGTATG
>JAGBFE010000375.1 GCA_018109965.1 Oscillospiraceae bacterium
TGAGGTTGTACAGCTCTTTGAGACGCAGATTGTTTTTGCTTGCGATAAGTGATGGGGAGTCACCGCCTACAACGGTATACCATACTTCACCTTCAACAAGGCCTGTTATCATTTCGGCAAGCTTGTCTACATTGACAATAGTTTCGGTAAAAAAGATACCGTCTGTCAATGAAACATCCTGCACAAAGTTAACTGTTTTGTTTTCGCTGCCATCCATATAAGGAGCCAGCAGGCCATCCATAGCCTGTCTGATTTTTGTAGCATCCTCAACAGCGCCATAGAATTTGCCGTCAACATAAAGCCCTGTTGCTGAAACAATGTTTTCGTCAGAAGCCTGCAGAATTTTGTCAGACAGCTGACGTTCATCAATTATTGTTTTACCAATTGTTGGAACAACCCTGATTTCCGGCTCCATATTCCATTGCTGGTCTTCCTCCAGTGTAACCAGTTTGTTTTTGATTACATTGTCAGCATTGGTAACTGTAGTATAGTTTTTTACATACCCTATTTTTTCTCCGTCAAGAGAAATCTGAATTGCATAGTCCTCTCTCAGACCTATAGTGATTACCGTCACCATAACTGCAAAAAAGAACGCCGGAACAGCATAGCTCATCAGCATAGGCAAAAATCTTTTGTGTTTTGCCACACCCTGTTTAACATAAGCTTTTACTTCGGCCTGAGCTTTTACCGTTTTGTCTTCTTTGGAGCGTTTTAAAATCTTTTTTATGTTGTAAAAAGAAGCTTTAATACGGGAAAGTGGAAATCCAATATCTTCAAACACACTTTCCAGCATTCTGTCGATAAAGATTTTAACTTCTTTCCATACTCTTTTTATATATCTGTATATTACATAGGCTGCTTTTTTGACCTTTTTATGTACAAGAATTGCAACCAGTTCTGCAGAATATCCCAATCTGTAAAAAACTGCGATACAGAATTTTTTAACACCTTTAACGGTAATCTTATCCTGATTGTATCTTTTAAACAAAGACTTGAGAACTGGGGTGTTTTTTTCAGCCTTTATCTTTTTATCTTTGCGTTTAACCGGCATCAATCTAACCCTTTCATATAATTTTTAATACCCAAAAATGTGCACACATACACTACTTTATTATATAATAAAACAGGCGGTTTTTCAAGAAAAACCGCCTGTTTTTACTAAATATAGTGTTAATATTCAAACTTTGTTTATATTTTTATCACAATATCTGCCATATCCTGTGGCAATTGGGAATCTATGGAAACATTTTTGCCGTTATATGGAGATACAAACTGCAGTTTTCGGCAGTGAAGGGCATGACGGTTTATGCTTTCAAGGCTTCCGCCATACAAATCATCCCCTGCCAGCGGATGTCCCATATGTGAAAAATGCACTCTTATCTGATGGGTGCGGCCTGTGTGCAGTTTTATGTCCATAAGGGTAAAACTGTCATTTTGCTTTACCACTGCATATTCTGTCTTTGCATACTGACCATCGGGATGGACGCAGCGAGTGATTATCGACTGCTGCTGACGTGCAATAGGCAGTTCTATAATGCCCTGTGGCGGCTCAACCCTGCCCTGTGCAATTGCAGTGTAGGTTTTATCGACACCGCCTTTGAGTTTTTCGGCACTGAACGGGTCCA
>JAGBFE010000376.1 GCA_018109965.1 Oscillospiraceae bacterium
ACAAGGTCCTGATATACAACCAGCGGGCCCATCTGCTCTGTGCGCACGCTGCCTGAACCAAGCAGCATTACATCAAGACCAAGGCTTTCGGCCAGTGCGTCGGATAAAAGACCGCCAAGCTCAGTTTCGCGTTTTCTGTCGGGATGTGTGAGTTTGCGGCGGAAACGTGTGATTGTTCTGCCGTATTTTTTGTCGGTTTCGGCTTTGTAGCCACCAAGGATTTTTTCAATATCAGGGTCTGTCGGGCAGGTGTCGCTGTTGATTGGGATTGCCTGCCATTTCCAGCTTTCAACATTGTTGTTGTAGGTGTCGATTGTCAGGTCAAAGCGGCCTATCTGGTCGGTACCTGTGCCTGCCTGAACGATAAGAATATCATTTACAACTGCAGGTTCTTCAATAAAAGTGTGGCTGTGGCCGCCAACGATAATGTCCACACCCCATGCAGGGTCAAGCTGGGCTGCAAGTTTTTTGTCTTCTTCAAAGCCGATGTGTGTCAGCAGCACTGTCAGGTCGATATCTGTTGCGTTGTATGCATTACATATTTTGCCAACTTCCTGTGCAGCTTCGTGGATATCAACAAAGCTGCCGATAACAGCTTCTGATTTAGCCTGGGCCATAACTTCTTCGGTGAGAATACCAATAAACAGGATTTTCATACCGCCAACTTCCAGTACAATCTGCGGCTTGAACAGACGGGAATAGTTGGATTTGATAAACAGGTTTGCATTGATGATAGGGAACTTTGCGCATTTTTCAAGGAACAAAAGATGTGCAATACCATAATCGGTTTCGTGGTTGCCAAGGGTTACAACATCCGGTGCAATTGCGTTCATAATTTCGATGGTGCTCAGACCTTTGAATTCACTGTCAATTACAGAACCGCGGAACATATCCCCTGCAATACAGTAAAGAGTGTTTGCTTCTTCCCGTCTTACCTTGTCAACATAACCTGACAGCATGCTAACGCCGCCAACAAGGTTTGTATCTACATCCATTGCGGTGAAATCCCCGTGCATATCGTTGGAATGCAAAAGTGTAAGTTTTTTGTATCTGCTCATAATCTTTCTCCTTTCAGGGTGTTGTTTTTTGATGAGTAATGCAGATTTGTTGTGGCTATGGCGCTCCCACACGTTCGCCTTTTTCCTGCAGGGCTGCTGCACAGTCAACGCACATATCAATGTCATCGCATATCATAAAACAGCTGTCGCACACAAGGCTTTTGCATACGGGGCACAGATTGAGACTCATCTGCGCTTCATCCACTGCTTTGAGAGCGGCCTGCTGTTTTTCTTTCTGATAAAGTGCGGTGTACAAAATTTTCTTTTCCTGGCTGAAAACTGTTTCGCCTGCTTTTGAAAACGCCACAGGTGTGCTGGTCCATTTTTGGCCGCATACCGTGCAGTCAACGGAAAATGCGAAGCGGTCTTTATCGGACAAATCCTGCATATTGTTGATTATGGTTTTTCTCATCGCATTTTCCTCCGTTTTGGTATCTTTGTCTTATTTATAACATCTGTAAATACCTTATAACTATTACCCCGGCGGGTTAAAAAAGGGTGATTTATAGTGTGATTTTTAAGGGTTATTATTGAAAATATGTATTTTTGTGTTATTATACATAAGCGGTTTGCAGATTTAAGGAAAAAGTGATATAATAAATAAGTAAAATAATGTAAAAGGGCGGTGATGATATGGACAACAGAAAAATTATGTATAAAAAAGCTGTGCGCTTTTTTTATTTTATGACAATCATATCCCTGACAGTTGTTTTATCATCAGTCACCGTTTTTGCGGCAGGCACAGATGCTGCGGGCAAAATCGAGTTCAACAAAACCATTGCCTATATAGTGACAACTGCTGTTGCCTTTGCACTGCTTGTGGGCTATTGCTCACTTGTAAAGAAAAAGGAAATGACGTTTATTCTGCTGTTTACAGCAGTGTTCATTATCAACATCGGATATGCTTTCGGTTCAGCATCCTCAACACTGGAAGAAGCACTGCTTGCCAACAAAATTTCATATGTAGGTGCAGTATTTCTGCCGCTGCTTATGGCGATAATAATAATGGATGAATGCAAATACTCCCGCAACAAGTTTTTTCTGACACTGCTGATGTGCACAAGCGGGGGAATATTTTTCCTGACAATGACGCCGGGATATGCCCCGTGGTATTATGAATCTGTACAGCTTATTTTTGTAAACGGCGGTGCAAGGCTGGTTAAGAACTACGGTCCGCTGCATAAGCTGTATTTTGTGTATCTGATTTTATTTTTTTCCATTATGATTGCGGCAATTGTATGGGCGATTATAAAGAAAAAGCACACTTCGCCAAAGGTACCGATAGCTCTGCTGGCGTTGGTGTTCAGCAACATTGTTGTATGGTTTATTGAACAAAAGGTTAATCTCAACTTTGAATTTTTGTCCATATCCTATCTTGTGACCGAGCTTTATCTGCTTTCTCTGTACAATATGCTGTATCTGTATGAGGTGAAAAGCCCCTGCGGCAGTTGCAGCGCAGTATGTCACAACAGCGGTGAAACAATCAAA
>JAGBFE010000047.1 GCA_018109965.1 Oscillospiraceae bacterium
ATACAGAAAAAGATAATATGGAACTAGCAAAAAAATATATAAACAAGGCTAAAATGAAGAATAATATTTTGATAGTATTTGTATTGGTTCTTATGTGTTTGTTTATTAAATTATTATAATTAAACATCAAGTAGATAAATTCCAATTTATCGAACAGTGATAAATCGTTATACACAAAAAAGGACGGAAAATTCCGTCCTTTTTGTTTTATATAATTTCGCAGTTATAGATATTTGGGTACCCCTCGGAAAAATCCATTATGCCATAGCTTGGGCAAAAACCGCTTGCAGCTTCGGGGCGCACACTGCCGGGGCAGAAGATGTACAAACCGTCAAGATATTCATAGTACTGGCGGTGGGTGTGGCCGTAAAGGGCAATATCCACGCCCAGTCCGATTGCGGCACGGCGCAGGCCCAGCTTGCTGGTTTTTACGTCAAAGCCGTCACCGTGGGTGATAAGCACCTTGTATTTATCAAGTGTCAGTATGTTCATGCTCGGCACGCTGTCCCACAAATCACAATTGCCTTTTACGCAGGTGAAATTGCGGTCGGGATAGTCCAGTTTTGCCTTTTGGATATCGGCAAGGCCGTCACCGAGAAAAATCACTTCTTTTATCTCTTTTTCTGTTTCCAGAATACAGCACAGCTCGGTATAGCTGCCGTGTGTATCGCTGATGATAAGATATTTCATAACATCATCCCCTCATATCCTGTGCAGCCTTGTAAACCTCACTCTTGGAAAAGTTTGTCTTTGCGCAGGCAAGCTTTGCAGCTTCCTTTAACGGCAGATTTTCACTTTCCATAATATCGATGCACTTTTGTGCAACTTCTTCCAGTGTGAGTGTTTTTTCTTCCGCTTCAAACACACCGCCTGCAACGATGAGTACAAACTCGCCTTTTGGCGGGTTCTGGGTGTAATAATCCAGTGCTTCGCCCACCGTTGTCAGCCATATCTGCTCGTGGAGTTTGGTCAGTTCCTTGGCGATTGTCAGGCTGCGGTCAGCGCCAAAATATTCCCTGAAATCTTTTAGTGTGTTAAGCAGCTTGTGTGGTGCTTCGTAGAATATCATTGTTCTGGTTTCGGTTTTCACCTGCTCCAGATGTTCGATACGGGCCTTTTTGGTGGTGGACAAAAAGCCTTCAAAACAAAAACGCCCTGTGTTTTGTCCGCTTACTGACAAAGCGGTGATAACAGCACTTGGCCCTGTAATTGGTATAACACGGATGCCGTGGGCGTGTGCCTGTTTGACAAGGATTTCGCCCGGGTCACTGATGCAAGGTGTGCCCGCGTCGCTGCACACAGCGCAGCTCTCCCCCGCAAGAACACGGGAGATGATATATTCGCCTTTATCTTTAAGGTTGTGTTCATAATAGCTTATCATCGGCTTTTTGATACCCAGATGATTGAGCAGTTTAACGGTGACACGGGTGTCCTCCGCAGCAATAAAATCCGCTTCGCTGAACGCCTGTTCCATTCTTGGAGTCATATCGTTAAGATTGCCGATTGGTGTGGCAACCACATAAATTACACCTGCCATAAAATACCTTCCGCTTTGTTTTGATATTAAAATAATATTACCATTTTTAAGGCTGTTTTACAATACGGGTACATTGTCATTTTGTATTGTGCACAGCTGCTGTGTGTACCCGTGCACCACATCACCGTGTTAACCGCCATTTTGCATAGAATTATGCTTCGCTTTATCCCAAAGGCACGGCAATAAAAAGCAAGTCAAATACTCTTAAAAAATATACAACAAAAAAATGTCCTCCCTGCCGGGAAGACATTTTATGTAATCCGTATTAAGAATTAAGCTTCGATAGCACCTGTTGGGCAAGCACCTTCACATGCACCACAGTCGAGGCAAGCGCCTTCATCGATAACGTATTTGCCATCACCTTCGGAAATAGCGCCTACTGGACATTCACCTGCGCAAACGCCGCAAGCGATACAAGCATCTGTAATTTTGTATGCCATAATAATTTACCTCCATAAATTTTAACCATTGAACGATGGTATTTTTTGATGTGTTCATTATACTATGCCTTGGCAAAATAATCAAGACCTTTTTAGGCATTTTTCACATACGGAACAAAGTTAGCTTGTGCTAATTGTACAAACTGCCGATTGCATATGATAAAAATGTGTCATTTGAGCATCGAAAACTGCGCCGAAAATGTATTGTCAGCACATTTTTCTGCTGTTTTTTCGGCACAGAACAGACAATATGCCCTGAGCAATATATCAATAATACAAAAATAAAATCCCGCCGTTTCAGAATGCACTTTGCATCCGGTCTGGCGGGATAATTATTCTGATTAGTCTTCCAAAGCTCTGAGCTCTTTTTCGCTCACGCCGTCAGTGTGGCTGCTCTTTTTGTTTGGATGAACCTTTTTAACGATAGTAAGGTCTTTGATGGAAAATTCCTTTGGCAGGCTGTCCTTGTTTTTGTCAAGGCTAACCTTTACCTTGCCGCGCATAATGCTTGCTTCGGTCACAACGCCTGTGCCTTCAGGGGTTCTCACAATGCTGCCCACACCCGGGGTGATGCTGTTGAGATGCTCATAGGCAGGCTGTTCGTAGCTCAAGCAGCACATCAGTCTGCCGCAGCTGCCGCTGATTTTGCTTGGGTTGAGGGACAAGCCCTGTTCCTTTGCCATTTTGATGCTGACAGGTGTAAAGTCGGACAAAAATCGGGAACAGCAGAACTGCTGACCGCACACGCCGATGCCGCCCATCATTTTGCTTTCGTCCCTTACGCCGATCTGGCGCAGCTCAATTCTGGTGCGGAACACCTGTGCAAGTTCCTTTACAAGCTCACGGAAGTCAACACGGCCGTCTGCAGTAAAGTAAAACAGCACTTTGCTGCGGTCAAAGGTGTATTCCACATCAATAAGCTTCATTTCCAGCTTGTGTTTTTCAATTTTTTCAAGGCAGATTTCAAACGCCTTTTTTTCGTCCTTGCGGTTCTGCTCCATCTTTTCCACATCCTGTGGGGAAGCAATGCGTGTAACCGCTTTGAGCGGGCGCACAATTTTGTCTGCATCTTCTTCGTGCACGCCCTGCACGCAAAGGCCGCATTCCAGCCCACGCGCTGTATCTACAATGACATAGTCACCTTTTTTGATTTCAAATTCCTGCGGGTCAAAAAAGTAAACCTTGCCACCTGCTTTAAAACGAACTCCGACAACTTTTGTCATAAATTCTCCTATATATAAATTTGTATTTTATTTTTTAACTGCAATGATAAAGTTTTCCATCACCAGCGCAAGATTTGCATTGCGCGCCAGTGCATTGCGGCAGTCTGTAACAGCATTCATTGTGCTGACATTTGCCGCAGAAAGCTTTTTGTCGCAGATAAATTCCAGATCTTTGAGAAACAGGACAAAATCCTCTTTCTTTTTATTGAAGTCAAACAGCAGTTTTGCCAGCCCGTAGCTGTCAGCAGCTGCTATAAGTTTTTGGGCGCTGATTGCCTTTTGCAGTATTTCAAACCGCTTTGGATTTTCCAGCGCATTTTTTATCATACCGATATTGCCAGAATATATTTCGATAAGCTCGTCCTTTTCTGCAGCTGAAACATTGGCAAAATATGCCTTTGTCTCGCCAGCTGTCGGCTGGACAAGTGAATATATCTGACAGCGGG
>JAGBFE010000377.1 GCA_018109965.1 Oscillospiraceae bacterium
AGAAACTATTATGAAAAAAATTCTTGCACTGCTGCTTGCAATGGCAATGACATTGTCTTTCGTTGCTTGCAGCTCCGCACCTGCTTCTTCTGAAACAACAGAATCATCAGGTGAAACAGTAGAAAACGTTGAACTCAACGTTGCTTACATGCCTAACTGGGGCTCCCTCTGGGCAGTAGCTACAGCTGATGCTAAAGGCTACTTTGCTGAAGAAGGCATCACAGTTAAAATGACTGCTTTTGAAAACGGTCCAACAGAAATCGCAGCTATGGAATCCGGTGCTATGGACGTAGCATTTATCGGACCTGGCGCACACAAACTCTGCTCCACAGGCGCTGCAGAAGTATTCCTCCTTCAGCACGTGGGTGACGGTGACTGCATCATCGGTCTCAACGGCATCAAAACAATCGAAGAACTCAAAGGCAAAAAAATCGGTTATTCCGCAGGTACTTCTTCCGAATCCATTCTTCTTGAAGCTCTCAAATCAGCTGGCATGACAATGGATGATGTTGAAGCTCTCTCCATGGACGACACAGCTCTCACAACAGCTGCTCTTTCCGGCAGTGTTGATGCAGTTGCTGCATGGTCTCCATTCTCCCTCACAATCCTTGCTAACGCAAAAGATGCTACAGACATCTGCTCCAACATCGACTTTGAATCTATGGCATCTCCAGGTTCCTGGGTTGTAAACCCAAAATGGGCTGATGAAAATGCAGACCTCCTCGTTCGTTTCAACCGCGCAATGTTCAAAGCTATGGACTTTGCTGCAGCAGCTACAACAGATGACGCTGTTGCTCAGGAAGTAGCAGGCTATGTTGCTAAAGTTGTATCTTCTGACGCTGAAACAGTTATTGCACAGCGTTACGACGGTTCCTGGCTCACAAGCGCTCAGGTTCTTGAAATGCTCAACTCCGGCGAACTCGAAACATTGTATGCAAACCAGCAGGCAACATTTATTGCTAACGGCGCTCTCGAAGCTGAAGGCAACCTTGCACCTGCAGAATTTGTTCTTTCCGACCTTATGGTTGAAGCAGGCAAATAATATTATATCCTGTACATTTTCGGGCTAAACATTTTAGGGAAGGTGGGTACACCGCCTTCCCAATTTATTAAGCATATGTTAAGGAGATAATTATATGAATAAAAATAAAAAAGGGGATATTATCAGCCGTATCCCAGCATGGACCTGGACCGTGCTTTCACTGCTTGCAGCAGTGCTGGTATGGAGCCTGCTTTCCAAAGGTGAAGTTACAGGCCGTGCTTTCCCACCTCTCCTTGAGGTTTTTGGTTCATACACAAAAATGGCAGTTGACCGTGGCGTGTTCTGGAGCGATATTGCAAGCTCTCTGATTTCCTCAATTGCCGGTTTTGCACTGGGTTTCCTTTTTGGTGTTCCGGTTGCATTCCTTATGGCATGGTACCGCCCTGTGCGCAACATCGTTGAACCTTGGATTCAGTTTATCCGCAACATCCCACCACTCGCTTACGTACCACTGGTTGTTATCGCAGTTGGTGTTGGCCGTACACCACAGATTATCGTTATCTGTATTGCAACATTCCTGACAATTTCTATCACAGTATTCCAGGGTGTTATCAATGTTGACGAAACACTTATCAAAGCTGCACGCGTATTGGGTGCAAATGACAGTGTTCTGTTTACAAAAGTTATTTTCCCAGCAACAACTCCATTTATCATCACATCTGTTCGTCTTGGTATTTCTGTTGCTCTTACAACACTGATTGCTGCTGAATCAACAGGTGCAAGTGCCGGTCTTGGTATGCGTATCCGCGCACTCAGCTCCACATTTGAAACACAGCCTATGATGCTTTACATCATCGTTGTTGGTGTTATCGGTATGCTTGCTGAGAAAATTCTGAAATTCTTTGAAAGGAGACTGACATCATGGCAGGAGAAGAGAGAAATTTAGTGCCTAAAGTTCAGATTAAGGCTGTTGAAAAAATTTACGAAGGCCGCAATGGTAAAACTGTTGCTCTGAACGGTGTAAACCTGGACATCTATGATAACGAATTCATCTGTGTTGTTGGTCCTTCCGGTTGTGGTAAATCCACTCTGCTTAATATCATTGCAGGCTTGCACGAAGCTTCTTCCGGTGAAGTTCTTGTAGACGGCGTTAAAGTTGAAGGCACAGGTGTTGACCGTGGTGTTGTTTTCCAGCAGTACGCTTTGTTCCCATGGCTTACTGTTAAAAAGAATGTAATGTTCGGCCTTAAACTTAAAAAAGAACTTACAGAAGAACAGCGCGAAGAAATCGCAATGAAATACATAAAAATAGTTGGTCTCGAAAAGTTTGTGGATGCATATCCAAAGGAACTTTCAGGCGGTATGAAACAGCGTGTGGCAATTGCTCGTGCATACGCAGTTAACCCAAGTCTGCTTCTCATGGACGAACCATTTGGTGCTTTGGATGCACAGACACGTACACAGCTTCAGACAGAACTTCTCAAAACATGGGAAGAAGAAAAGAAAACATGCTTCTTTATCACACACGACGTAGAAGAAGCTATCCTTCTGGCTACAAAAGTAATTGTTATGTCTGCACGTCCTGGCCGTATCAAAGAAATTATCGACATTGATATTCCTTACCCACGCGGACAGGAATCCAAAATGCTTCCACGCTTCACAGAACTCAAAAACTATATCTGGAATATGGTTTACAAAGAATATCTTGAAGTTCAGAAATAAGCATAATTATAAAATTATAAAAGTCATGCTGCTCACTTGTGAGCGGTATGACTTTTTGTTTTAAATGAGGCTAACAAACTGACAGAAGGACCAATAAAAAAAGTGAATATCGACAGAATAAAAAAAGGGCCTTTTTGCAAAGACTCTTTTTTGTAGTATCTATTATCTGACTTCGACAATCAGCTTCATTGCGGTTTTGCTTTCGCCGTCAACCTCTACAGAGGAAAAAGCCGGAGAGCATACAAGG
>JAGBFE010000378.1 GCA_018109965.1 Oscillospiraceae bacterium
CCTGTTGAACGCGATATCGTAAGAAATTCCCTTGCTGTTACAGTGCCGGAAGTTACCTGCCCTGAAGATTACATCAAATCAATTGACCGTGCAGGCTTCTTTGAAATCACAACCTTTACAAAGGATGATGCAAAGCGCAACGAAATGTACAAGCAGAACGCTATGCGTGCACAGGCCGAAGCAAGCTTTGGTGACTACAAAGACTACCTGCTCAGCCTTGATATGACAAGTGAAATCGGCGCATTCTCCGCTGCTCACAGCGAACGAATCACACAGCTTATCAACAAAACAAACCAGTTTAACTTTACAACAAGAAGATACACACAGGGCGAAGTTGATGAAATCATTGCAAACACAACCGATTACATCTCCGCTTATGCAAAACTGGTTGACAAGTTTGGTGACAACGGTATCACAACCTGCTTTATTGCTTCAGTTGAAGATAAAACAGCAACAATTGACCTTTGGGTTATGAGCTGCCGTGTGTTTAAACGCCACTTTGAATTTGCACTGTTTGACTACTTTGTAAGCCAGTGCGTAAAACGCGGTATCACAACAGTCAAAGCAAGCTATCTGCCAACTGCAAAGAACGTTATCATCAAAGATTTCTATGATGAACTCGGCTTTGAACTTGTAAAAGAAGAAGACGGCGCAAAATACTACACATACACAATCCCTGCAGACTACACAAACAAAAACGAAGTTATTAAAATGGAAGAGGTATAAATTATGACAAGAGAAGCTATTTTTGAAGAATTGACAGAAATTTTCAGAGATATTTTTGACGATGAAGAAATCGAACTCACAGACGAAACAACAGCTGATGACATCGAAGACTGGGACAGCCTTGAACAGATCAACCTGCTTGTTGCTATCGAAAAGAAATTCTCCATCAAATTCAAACTTGATGAAGTAAGCCACCTTGCAAATGTTGGCGATATGGTTGACCTTGTACAGAAACTTGTTGGTTAATCAAAAATCATAACAATCAAAAAGCGTATCGGCAAAACCGATACGCTTTTGTTTTTGTATTAAATTTCGCTTTCCATTTTTACAAAAACCTTTTTGCGTACTGCAAGAAAACAGATAAGATGTACCGCAAAGGTAATTGTCCAGGATATCGGGTAGGAAATGTAAAGGCTGAACTGTGTATGGAACATTCTGAACACGGTAAAAATCCACACAACCCTGAATGCGCAGGCACCCATAAGAGAAACTATCATCGGCATAACTGCATAGCCAAGGCCTCTGATACTGCCCACCATTACGTCCATAAGACCACAGATAAAATACATTGTGGAGATGATTGCCAGACGGTTCATACCATATACAATAACCTGCGGGTCGGTGGTGTAGAAACCAAGCAAGAAGTTACCGAGCAGATAAGCACCGTTGCCCACAACTGCACCAACCACTGTTACAAGTCCGAGACAGCAAAGCAGCACTTTGCCGATTCGCTCCTTGTTTTTTGCACCGTAGTTCTGGCTTGTAAAGCTGAGATTTGTCTGATAAAAAGCGTTCATTGCAGTGTATACAAAGCCCTCGATGTTTGCCGCTGCAGTGTTGCCCGCCATAACAATTGAACCAAAACTGTTTACAGATGACTGGATAAGTACATTGGATATGCTGAACACCATACCCTGAAAACCTGCCGGCAAACCGATGCGTAGCATTTCCGTCATACGTTTTTTATTAAATGTAAGGTTGCCTAAATCAACATGGATTGCACCCTCGTTGTGGATAAGGCAACGCATTACCAATATGCAGGACACAACCTGTGAAGCAACTGTGGCAATTGCCACACCTGCAACACCCATATGGAAAACAATAACCAGAATAAGGTTGAGTATTACATTGATAACCCCTGCAATCATAAGGAAATACAGCGGACGTTTTGTGTCGCCTACTGAACGGAGAATTGCCGCACCGAAGTTGTAAAGCATAAAGAACGGCATACCTGCAAAGTATATACGCATATACAGCACGGAGTGGTCAATAACATCAGCCGGTGTACCCATAAGGTCAAGCAGCGGACGTGAAACAAAAAAACCGATAAATACAAGCGCAACACCGCCAACTGCCGCTGTTATGATTGATGTATTGATTGTCTCCTGTATTCCGTCCCAGTCTCTTGCGCCGTAATATCTGGCAACAAGCACATTGGTACCGATTGACACACCTACAAAAAGGTTGATAAGCAGATTGATGAGCGAACCTGTTGAGCCAACCGCTGCCAGAGCCTGACTGCCTGCAAAACGGCCTACAACAATAACATCAGCAGCATTGAACATAAGCTGCAGGATACCCGACAGCATAAGCGGGAATGCATATCTAAGGATATTTGGCAGCAACGGCCCGTGAATCATATCCATTTCATAGGTTTTTTTCATTTTATCACCCTTACAAAATAATTTTCCATATTTAAGTATATCCCTATTGTCTTAAAATTCAATAAATTTTCAAAATAATCATTTACAAAAAAGTTATACTCAATATAGTATTTTGTTGTACATGCTTTGTGTATTGCAACAGATACAATAAATATGATAAAATATATTAAATATATCATACCAAAATTGAGGTGTATTATGAACAGTTATAAACTCAATGACCTTGCAGTAGGTTTAAGCGAAAGCTTTACAGTTTCCATCACAGAAGAAATGATGGATAAATTTATCGAAATCACAGGTGATGTAAGCCCTATCCACGTTGATGCTGAATATGCAAAGGCACACGGTTTTAAAACAAGGGTTTGCCACGGCATGCTGTTTGGCAGTATGTTTTCCACCCTTGCAGGTGTTTATCTGCCCGGTGAACACTGCCTTTTGCACAGTGTTGAAACCAAATTTTCCAGCCCTGTTTTTCCTGGTGACACCCTGACTGTAACAGGCAAGATAAGCGAAATCAATGACACTTTTAAAACACTTACAATCAAAGGCCACATCACAAATCAGGATGGCAAAAAGGTTTGCAAAGCCGTAATTCAGGCAGGAGTGAGAGAATAATGGAAAAAATTTATCTTATTACAGGTGCTACAAGTGATGTAGGCTTTGAGCTTATAAGAACGCTGAAAAGCGATGATGCAAAATTTCTTTTGCAGGGTTTTGGCGATTTTGAAAAGCTCAAAACCTTCTGTGCAGACAACGGTGTGAATGCTGAATTTTTTGATGTGAACCTTTCCGACAGCACAGCCACTGACAATTTTGTGGCACAGCTTGGAAATTATGCACCAACACATTTTGTACATCTGCCTGCACTGCGTGTTGTCAACACAAAGTTCAAAAGCTTTGATGAAGAACGCTTTTTGCTGGACATGAATGTTCAGGTAATAAGTGCTGTTAAAATCTGTAAAGCAATTGTGCCAAAAATGGCAAAGGCAAAGTTTGGCAGAATACTGTTTATGGCAACAAGCTATGTGCTTGCAAACCCGCCAAAAAACACTGCTGCATATCTTATGGCTAAAAACGCAGTTGTTGCACTGATGAAAAGCCTTGCAACCGACTATGCTGCAAACAATGTTACTGTCAACAGCATCAGCCCAAGTATGATTGAAACCAAATTCCTTGCAGAGACAAGCCATCTTATTGTTGAACAGGCTGCCGCTGCACATCCTATGAAACGCAACGCAACTGTAAAGGACGTTGTGCCTGCAATGGCTTTTCTTTTAAGTGATGAAGCAGGATATATCACAGGTGTTAATCTCCCAATCACCGGAGGAAGCATAATTGAGTAACGAAATCATAAAACGTCTGCCGCTGTGCGAAAAGAATAAAGTTGTTGATTTTCTCAACGAACACTGGGGCAGCCGTCACCCGCTGGTAAACAATGAACAGCTGTTTAATTATTACTACGTTGACGGTGATATGACCAATTTTTATTATCTCGAGGATGACGGCGAAATCGCCGCTGTGTGCGGATATATAAAATGCAGTGAAAAACCTGACAGCGATATCTGGATTTCCATATGGTGTGCAAAAAAAGGCAAAAACGGCCTTGGTCTTGCGCTGATGGGCAAAATGCAGGAACTGACAGGTGCCCGTGTAATGAGCTGCAACAATATACGCAAAAACACAATGGCATTTTATACATTTCTGGGATATCACCCGGACGAGATGAAACATTATTACCGTCTGCGTGATTTATCCGAATACAAAATGGCTGTGGTAAATAACAAAAATATTCCGCTCTGCCCTGCCCCATCAACACAGCTTGTAAAATTTGATAATATTGAACAGATAAAAGCTGCTTTTAATAATTTTGACAGCTGCAAGCCACAGAAAGACTATTGGTATGTGGACAAAAGATATTTCAGATATCCGCACTATGAATACAAGGTATATGGTATTTACAAGGACGGCAGCTGCGACAGTCTTGTTGTGTTCAGAGTAAACGAAAGCGATGAAGGATATGTTCTGCGTGTGGTTGACTACATAGGCAGTCCCGAAAACATCTGCGACCTTAACGGACATATTGATGCGCTTATGGAACAGTTTGACTGCGAGTTCTGCGATATGTACTGTTTTGGTGCTGACGGCACAAAAGCGGGTTTTGTGCTGAGAGACAAAGATGATACAAATATCATTCCAAACTATCTCAACACACTTCTGCAACAGAATATCGACTATTACTTTTTCACAACCGACACCGACAGCTTTTTGATGTTCAAGGCTGACGGGGACCAGGACAGAAAAAACTTGGGATAAAAAAATAACCGTGTAAGTTTTTACGCTTACACGGTTTTATTATTCAATAAACTATCTGATTTTTCTTGACGCCGCAATACATATGCATGCACCGATAACGGAAACAATAAAGTTTGCAAGACCTGTTGTGTGGAAGCCGATAAGACCAAACAGAAAACTGCCCACAAACGAGCCTACAATACCAACAATAATGGACATAACAAAACTGAGGTCAGAATCCATAATTTTGCCTGCAATGCAACCAACAATTGCACCTGCGATGATACTCCAAAGCATATTAA
>JAGBFE010000379.1 GCA_018109965.1 Oscillospiraceae bacterium
CTCAATATGACCATCAGCGGTTCGCTGGCAGCAGTTTTGCTTATCCTGTGGAGACGTGCTACATACAGATATATTCCGTCAAAGTTTTATTACGGCTTATGGCTTGTGCTTATGTGCAGGCTGGTTGTGCCTTTTAACATAAAAAGCGCATTCAGTGTGCTCAACCTGTTTAAAAAAGCAGGGGATATGTCGTTTGGCAACAGCTATGTTGTAACGATGGAATATCTGGACTACCCAAGCATTGTAAGTACTGCGCCGCACACTTTGTCGGTGGTGCTGCAGGTTTTGGCGGTTGTGTGGCTTGTCGTTGCGGCGGTTTTTATCGGGCAGTGGCTGTATGTTTCTTTTATCACCGAAAAGCATCTGGCCTATTCGGTGCTGCACAAAAGCGATGTTGCACAGCAGGTAAAAACTGACATCGGCTTAAAACGTAATGTAAAGGTCTACACTTCTCCCCACGTTGTTTCTCCGCTTGTGGCGGGTTTTGTGAAACCAAGGGTTATCATTCCAAGCGAAAACACACTTTCTGACGAAGAAAAACGATTTACCCTTGCACACGAAATGGTGCATATCAAAAGGTACGACTATCTGCTTAAAGCGATATTCTACTTTATTGTATCGCTTCACTGGTACAATCCGTTGGTATGGTACTGCTTCTGGCTGTTCAACGAGGATATCGAAATTTCCTGCGACCAGCAGGTGCTGACCTGCTACGGTGCCGAGCACAAGTCGCGGTACGCAAACATTCTTTTTGAACACGCAAAACGCAAAAACATTTTTAAACTTGGGGTTTTGTCCTTTACGGGTGACAAAGTGACTGCAAGGATAGAAAAGGTGCTGATGTTCAAGCATCTGTCGATGCCAAAGGCTGTTCTGTTTATGGCAGTTACACTGGTGATTGGGCTTTGTTCATCCACCAATCCTGTTTTGGCCGCAGATTATCAGTATGTGCCAAAAACGGTTTATGTCAACAGCGCACGGCGCAGCGAGGTAAAACAGTTTGCTGCAGACTTTGCAAATGATATTGAAAGCAACAATGTGTATGCAATAATCAGCAAATCCACTGCTGATGCCCCACAGCTTGCAGCTGTTTACAGTATTTTTGAAAACAGCGATATCACCATGGAACTGGAAAAGGTTTTTTATACCTCAAAGGAAACCGCCGATGTTTATTTTAACCTTGCAGCCAACGACGGCACGGTTTTTCCAAAAGATACCGAAACAGTGGTTGTTCAGCTGGACAGCAGCAAGGTTATGGGTGGGCTGTATGCCCAAAATCTGCACAGCTTTGACAAGTACAACAGCATAAACAAAATTGACCACAGCGACGAGGCTGTTATGCTGGTGGAAAAAATGATAAAGTTTGGGCTGACGGACGGCAGCAATACCCCGCAGAACGCCGCAAAACTGACAGCGTTCTGTATGGACATTGCCTATGACAGAGGCGCATACAAAGGCAGAACGGCAATTCCGCAAAACGAAGTGGAAAGCATAGCAAACGAATTTTTCCTTTTCAATGATTTTTCAAATCTGCACAACACAGATTATTACGACAAAACACAAAAGGCCTATATTTACAATGCAAGTATGGGCACAAAGTACGAATACGCAATAACTGCTTTTGAAAAAGACAGCGACAAAGCAGTTGTTACGGTAGAATTCTACAAAGACCCCCTGCAGACGCAGGTGGAAACAAAAGTTAAATACACATTAAAGAAGGTATAAACTTATGAATTTAAAAAAATTGATGTCATTTTTGCTTTCAGCAGTAATGATATTCACACTTGTGCCTACTGCAGCTTTTGCTGAAGAAGTAGACCGCACAGTGAATTTTGATACCACTATTGGCAGCTTTGAAAAAAGAGCAGCAGTATATAATGATGTTGCTTATCCTGCCATAGGTGAACTGTCCTCATCATATGGGGATGGATATTACTTTGCAAAAAAGTCCGACGGAACATTTTCCTGCCAAAACAATGTTGATACATTCAAGGTTAATGATGGTAACGGTGGTTACTATGTTCCGATTTATCTTTACAAAGTAGAAAACGGCACTGTTGTTTCTATGGAAGGTGAAGAAGCTGTTGTTTCTGGTAACTGGAAAGATTATTGGAAAACTGAAAAAATCACTGTAGACGGTAAAGTAATCTGGAAAATCATACCTGTCGTTTCAAAGTATAACAAGGCAAATGATATTGCAGGTGCTTTGGAAGTTTGGGATGCAAGCACTGCAACAGTAATAGGAAGCACATATACACTTTCAACTGGTCCATCAGTCGAATATGATATGGGTGATTATGGTTTTACCCAAGACGGTAATTCTTCTGACGGATTGAGTGGGTTCCGTCAACATATAAGTGTTGCAAATGATGTAGGAAGAGATATGGTATCTCAGACTTTCTATCTTGCAAAATCTGTAGAAGGTACTGTATCTTATGTTCTGGAAGACGAAATAGATGTATCCACCCTCACTGTAGCAACAACAGACGGCAGCCTGCTGGATGTTGCTTTTGTTACAAAAAATGAGGAAAATGAAGATGTATTGGGCTTCACCTTCAATACAACATCAAATACATCTGTAAGAATGGAAGAACTTAAAATTTCTTTCAAAACTCTCAACGCATCAGTTGAGCACTATATTTATGGCGGTGTTGCCTGCAGACCGATGGCAACTACAACTTCATCTGTGACAGTTAATAACACAGGTGATTTCCTTTATTATTATAATAAAGCAGATAATGGTTCAACAATCTACCTTGAATCAGGCACATACAGTTTTGACTTTGTTCACAACAGAGGCGTTCATATTTTACCAGCAGATGGGGCAGAGGTTATCTTCAACGGCACTGCCGACACAACAAAACCTGTAGTTACGATAGCTGCAGGTATGGCTGGCAGACTTGGCGACTTTATAATTGACGGCAGAAATAAAACAAAAACAGGTATTACTGCTATCGACGGATTTATGCTTGTTGACAGCGGAAGAACTATAAGAAACTGCGATGTTGCTGTTAAGTATACCACTGGCGGTATGTTCCAGTTAAGCAATGCTGTTCTCGAAAACAACAATACTGCTGTTGTGCTTGGCAATTTCAGTATGGCAGAAATCAAAAACAACAATTTTGTTGGCAATGCAACAGATTTGAAAGTTGAAACAACAAAAACAATTTCTATCACACAGAACTATTTTGGCGGTACAACACCAAAAGTGGTAAGCGAAAATGTAACACCAACTGTTTACTATGCTCCATACTATGTTGACCAGGCAAAAACAACTCTTACTGCAAACCTTGCAGGTGCTGAGCCTTCAACAACTGCAAACTACACACTGCCTGTTGACCTTACAGTTAACGAAGCTACAAAGTTTGACAGCAGCCTGTTTACCGAAATGCAAACAGCACAGAATGCTGTATCTGTTGAAATCCCTGTTACAGAAGCGTTTGAATCAGAAGGTAACAACCCACCCCAAAAGAAAGTTTCCACAATCTGGGGCTTTGACAACACAACAAACGGCATTGCATCAACACTGCCTGCAAATATGGACCTTAAAGTAACAAGTGTTCCATCCAGCGAAGCAGAAACAATTGTAGAAAATACAGTTGAAAACACAGAAGACATTGTTCAGTACGTTAACTTCAGCCACAACGGCACACTGCCTGGCAAAGCAACTGTAAAAATCCTGGCTTCCGAAGTTTCTGATGTATCAGGCCTTAAACTCTATTACATCAACGAAACAACAGGTGCAGTTGAAGAAGCCGAAATCTGCGATGTTGAACTTGTTGAAATTAACGGTGAAAAATACTATGTTGTAACAGTTGACCACTGCTCCGAATACATCATTACAACAGGCGTTATAGCAAAAGACAACTCCGGTGAAGGCGAAACAGGCGGCGGCGAAAGCGGCATACCTGAACCTTCTCCAACACCAACTCCATCCGTAACACCAACACCTGCTCCTACAACTGCTCCGGTGACAACACCTGCTCCAACCAAAAAACCAACAGCAACTGCAACAACAGACCCTGCTGTTAACGATTTTGTGAGCGCTGTTGAAATTGAAGAAAAACTGGAAGCAGCAACAGAGGGCGAAGTTATTGTTGATGTAACAGACAAAAACCTTGTTTCTCCAAAAGCATTTGAACTGCTTGCTGAAGAACCAGAAAAGACAATCGTGTTCAAAGGCGAAGAATACTCCATCAGCTTTGCAGGCAAAGACCTTACAGACCCTGATGTTCTTGGCGACAAGACATTTGACGCAACTGTAAGCCTTGAAAGCCCTAACCAGACAGTTATCAAAGCTGCAGCTGAAAAAGCAACCAAAGTTCTTGCAACAGAAAAAGCAGAACTTATCCACGTTTATTTCAGCCATCACGGCAAACTGCCTGGCAAAGCAACTGTAAGAGTATTTGCAGGCACAGACCACGCAAATCTCGACAAACACGTGCACTACTTTGACGGCGAAGACCACAGCTTTGACTACATTGACACTGTAACAGTGGCAGCTGACGGCTGGGTTGAATTCACCATCGAACACTGCTCTGACTATGTTCTGTCCGACGTAATGCTCGACACATCTGCAATTACAGAAACAGAAGAGCCAACTACAGAAAAAGAAGAAAATACACAGCAGACAGTAACAGAACCAGAGGAAAACAAATCTTCTCCACTTCCTATTATTATAATCATAGCAGTTGTTGTGATTGCAGCAGCAGTTATGCTTCTTAAAAAGAAAAACAAAGAAGATTAAATAAAATCACAAAGCATCGGTTGATTTGACCGATGCTTTGCTTTTTTGCAGGCAGGCCGCCAAAGCAGTTTCTGCAATCTGTTAAAAAATATCCGATGCTTTGGCAGGTCTGAAAAATGTGTAAAAACTGTGAATTCATCAGAATTTCATAGTGTTCAATCTAATTTGTTATTTACAAATATTGACTTTAAAAAACCTTTGTGATAACATTTTTTACAGAAGATTTTGATGGAGGTAGCTATCATGACACATATCAAAACAATTGAAACACGCAATCTCTGTGAAAGCGCAAAAAATGGCGGCTGCGGCGAATGCCAGACATCCTGCCAGTCTGCTTGCAAAACAAGCTGCGGCATTGCTAACCAGCAGTGTGAAAACACAGAAGAAAAGTAAAAACATAAGATGCCGCCAGACAGGCGGCATTTTTTGTAGAACAAAACTGTGCTGAATAAAAAACAGCACCGATTATATAAAGGGGAAACTATGATTCATCAGTACAAATTGGGAGATTACAACATTGTTCTGGACGTGTGTTCCGGCTCTGTTCACGCAGTGGACGAGGTTGCATACGATATCATTGCAATGTTCATCGACAACAGCAAGGAAACAATTGTTGCCGCAATGAAAGAAAAATATGCAGACCGTGAGGATATAACTGCATCGGATATTGAAGAATGCTATGCACAGGTGGTGGCACTCAAGGACGCAGGCAAACTGTTTGCTCCCGACACTTTTGAAAGTATGGCAGGGCATCTCAAGGCAAAAACCTCGGGAGTTGTCAAAGCTTTGTGCCTGCACATCGCTCACACCTGCAACCTTAACTGCGAATACTGCTTTGCATCCCAGGGCAAATACCACGGCGAGCGCTCAATGATGTCCTTTGAGGTTGGCAAACGTGCGTTTGACTGGCTTATCGAAAACTCCGGCAGCCGCAGAAACCTTGAAGTTGACTTTTTTGGCGGCGAACCGCTGATGAACTTTGATGTGGTTAAACAGCTGGTGGAATATGCCCGCAGCATCGAAAAGGAAAAAGGCAAAAACTTCCGTTTTACACTCACAACAAACGGTGTGCTTGTGGATGACGATGTCATCGATTTCTGCAACAGGGAAATGAGCAACGTTGTGCTGAGCCTTGACGGCAGAAAAGAAATTCACGACCGTTACCGTGTTGACTATGCAGGTAACGGCAGCTGGGACAAAATTGTGCCTAAATTCCAGAAATTTGTGGAAAAACGCGGCGGCAAAAACTACTATATGCGCGGCACATTTACCCACGCAAACCCTGACTTTCTCAAAGATATACAGACAATGCTTGACCTTGGTTTCAACGAGCTCAGCATGGAGCCTGTTGTGTGCGCAGCAGGGGACCCGTCTGAACTGACTGAGGCAGATTTCCCTATTGTTTGCCAGCAGTACGAAGACCTTGCCATGCTTATGCTCAAAAAGGACAAAGAGGGCAAGCCGTTTACATTCTATCACTATATGATTGACCTCACAGGCGGTCCTTGCATCTACAAGCGTATTTCTGGCTGCGGCAGCGGCACTGAATATATGGCGGTTACCCCTTGGGGCGATTTGTACCCTTGCCATCAGTTTGTAGGGGATGAAAGATTCAAACTTGGTGATATCTGGAAAGGTGTTGACAACACCGAAATTCAAAGCGAATTTGCAGCCTGCAATGTCTATGCCCATCCGGAATGCCGTGACTGCTGGGCACGCCTTTATTGTTCAGGCGGCTGTGCAGCGAATGCTTACCACGCAACAGGCAGTGTGACAGGCGTGTACGAATACGGCTGCAGACTGTTCAAAAAACGTATGGAATGTGCAATTATGGTTGCGGTTGACAGAGCATTGGGAGAATAATATGACAACACCAATATGCGATTTTGTACGCAGTTATGCGGAACAAAAGGCAATACGGCTGCATATGCCGGGGCACAAAGGAACAGACATACTTGGCCTTGAAGCACTGGATATAACCGAAATTGACGGTGCAGACAGCCTGTATGAAGCTGACGGTATCATTGCACAGAGCGAGGCAAATGCCACACATCTGTTTGGCTGTGATACGTTTTATTCCACAGAGGGCTCATCCCAGTGCATACGCGCAATGCTGTATCTTGCGTGCATGGGTAAAACAGATGAAAAACCGCTTGTGTTTGCGGCAAGAAATGCCCACAAGACATTTCTGAGTGCAGCGGCACTTGTGGATTTTGAAATCGAATGGCTTTACGGCAGCGAGGAACAAAGCTATCTTTGTTGCAATATTACAGCGGATTGTCTTGAACAAAAGCTGTCAGAGGCAAAAACAAAGCCTGTGGCGGTATATGTCACAAGTCCTGACTATCTTGGCAACACAGCAGATATAAAAGGACTGGCGCAGGTTTGTCACAATCACGGAGTGCTGCTGCTTGTGGACAATGCCCACGGGGCGTATCTGAAGTTTTTGCCGCAGTCACAGCATCCGACAGATTTGGGTGCTGACCTGTGCTGCGATTCTGCCCACAAAACATTGCCTGTACTGACAGGCGGTGCATATCTGCATATCTCAAAAAACGTTGCAGAAAAATTTGCGCCAATGGCAAAAAATGCCCTTGCAATGTTTGGGTCTACAAGCCCGTCGTATATAATTTTGCAGTCACTTGATATGGCAAACAGATATATTGCATCAGGATATGGCAATAGACTTGAACAGCTTTGCGTAAAACTGCAAAATATAAAAGAAAATTTAACACATAAGGGTTTTGAGCTTTTAGGAAACGAACCGCTGAAGATAACTGTAAGCACAAAAAGCTATGGTTATACAGGTGCTGAAATTGCGTATATTCTGAAAGAAAAAAATATTGTGTGTGAGTTCTGTGACCCGGATTTTATCGTATTTATGTTTACAGACGGAATAACCGGAAGCCAGCTGCAGTATTTTGAGGATACGATGTGCAGTATACCGCCAAAACAGTCATTGACAGCAGACTGTCCAAAGCCCCGCAAAGCACAAAGAACAATGTCGGTAAGACAGGCTGCTTTTTCACCCTGTGAGGATATTCCTGTGGAAAAATCGCTTGGCAGAGTGCTTGCTGCGGCATCGGTAGGATGCCCGCCTGCAGTGCCGATAGTTGTGTGCGGTGAAGTAATCGACAGAACAGCAATTGAGTGCTTTAAATATTATGGTATTGAAAA
>JAGBFE010000380.1 GCA_018109965.1 Oscillospiraceae bacterium
AGTCATAGCGAATTCCCAGTTGGGAGCTTCACATTCAACCTCAGCGATAGGCTTCATTGTAAGTGCCTTTTCCTTAGCGGGACAAACCTGAGCACAAACGCCGCAACCAAGACAGTCGAGCGGAGAAACCTGAATTCTGTATTCCATACCAGCGAAGCCTGTAGCAGCCTTTGTTTCAAAACCTGCGGGTTTCTTTGCAGCTTCGTCAGCATTAAGAAGAACAGGACGGATAGCAGCATGAGGACAAACAAGTGAACACTGATTACACTGGATACACTTATTAATATCCCAAGCAGGAACGTTTACAGCAACACCACGTTTTTCGTATCTTGAAGTACCTGTTTCAAAAGTACCGTCTTCGATACCTGCGAATGTGCTAACTGGGAGCTTGTTACCAGCCTGTGCGTTTACGGGCTGAACAATGTTCTTGATGAAGTCAGGAACGTTGTTTTCCTTAACGTTCTTGTCAACAGCATATTTCCAAGAAGCCGGAACATCAATTTTAACAAGAGCTTCAATAGCGCCGTCAACTGCGTCGCAGTTCATCTTAACGATTTCGTCACCCTTCTTGCCGTATGTCTTCTTGATAGCAGCCTTAATAAGTTCAACAGCCTTGTCAAAGTCGATTACGTTAGCGAGCTTGAAGAAAGCACTCTGTGTAACCATGTTGATTCTGTTCGGGCCAAGACCAACTTTAACTGCAACGTCTACTGCGTTGATGGTGTAGAATTCGATTTCGTTTTCTGCAATGTATTTCTTAACGTTTGCAGGAAGATGTTCTTCGAGTTCTTCAGGTGTCCATACGCAGTTGAGGAGGAATGTACCGCCCTTTTTGAGGCCTTCAAGAACGTCATACTGAGTGAGATATGCAGGCTTGTGACATGCAATATAGTCAGCTTCGTCCAGGAGATATGTTGACTTGATGGGCTTTTTACCGAATCTCAAGTGAGACATAGTAACGCCGCCTGACTTCTTTGAGTCATAGTCAAAATATGCCTGAGCGTAAAGGTCTGTGTTGTCGCCGATAATCTTGATAGCATCCTTGTTAGCACCAACAGTACCGTCAGAGCCAAAGCCCCAGAACTTACAACGTGTTGTACCCTCAGGAGCTGCATTGATTTTCTCAGGAAGCTCAAGTGAGAGGTTTGTAACGTCATCCACAATACCGATTGTGAAGTTGTTCTTGGGTTCGTCTGCGTCAAGGTTGTTGTAAACAGCCATAATCTGTGTAGGTGTTGTGTCTTTTGAACCAAGACCATAACGACCGCCAACGATTACAGGCGCGTTTTCCTTACCATAGTAAAGGTTGCAAACATCAAGATAGAGGGGTTCGCCCAGTGAGCCGGGTTCCTTTGTTCTGTCAAGAACTGCAATCTTTTCAACAGTTTCAGGTATTACATCAAAGAAGTACTTAGCGGAGAAAGGTCTGTAAAGGTGAACTTTAACAACACCAACCTTGCCACCGCGTGCATTGATATAATCAACTGTTTCTTCAATAGCTTCGCAAGCTGAGCCCATAGCTACGATAACCTTTGTTGCATCGGGAGCACCGTAGTAGTTGAAGGGCTTATATTCTCTGCCTGTAATCTTTGTGATTTCTTTCATATAGTCTGCAACGATGTCAGGAATTGCTTCATAGTATTTGTTTGAAGCTTCTCTGCCCTGGAAGTAGATATCAGCGTTCTGAGCTGTACCACGAAGAACGGGGTGTTCAGGATTTAAAGCGTTATCCTTAAATGCTTTGAGAGCATCCCAGTCAAGAAGTCCCTTGAGGTCTTCATAATCCATAACTTCAACCTTCTGAATTTCGTGTGAAGTTCTGAAACCATCGAAGAAGTGGAGAAAGGGAACTCTGCCTTTTATTGCAGCAAGGTGAGCTACGCCACCAAGGTCCATTGTTTCCTGAACGCTGCCAGATGCAAGCATAGCAAAGCCTGTCTGACGGCAAGCCATAACGTCCTGATGGTCACCAAAAATGTTGAGTGCGTGAGCTGCAAGAGCACGAGCACTAACGTGGAAAACTGTAGGAAGAAGTTCACCTGCAATTTTGTACATATTGGGGATCATAAGAAGAAGACCCTGTGATGCGGTGAATGTTGTAGTAAGAGCACCTGCCTGAAGTGAACCGTGAACTGCACCAGCAGCACCTGCTTCAGACTGCATCTCAACAACGTCAACTGTTTCGCCGAAGATGTTCTTCAGACCGTCTGCACTCCACTGGTCAACATTTTCAGCCATGTTGGAAGAGGGAGTGATAGGATAGATAGCAGCAACTTCTGTAAACGCATAGGCGCAATGTGCAGCAGCGCTGTTACCATCCATGGTTTTCATTTTTTTAGCCATGAAAAATGCCTCCTTAAATATATGAATTTAATTATTTTATACAGGTTGTGATTGTACAAAATCACACAGAATATATTATAGCATATATCCTATAGAATTTCAAACATATTTTGAAAAAAAGTTAAAAAATTCTGTTTTTTATATCATATTAGATAATATTGTGCGGAATTTTGAAAAAATGCACAAAGAAACAGCACAACCCAAAGGGTTGTGCTGTTTAAAAACTTAAATATTAGTTGCCTGCCATCTTTGCAACTTCTGCTGCAAAGTCGTCAACTCTCTTCTCTAAGCCTTCGCCTTTTTCAAGACGTGCAAATTTAACAACTTCGATATCAGTACCGATTTCAGCAGCTACGTTCTTGAGGAACTTAGCAACTGTCAAATCGCCGTCCTTTACGTAAGGTTGTTCAACAAGACAAACTTCCTTGTAGAACTTCTGGATACGTCCAACAACCATTTTATCAACGATTTGTGCGGGCTTACCTTCGTTAAGAGCCTGAGCCTTGAGAATTTCCTTTTCTTTCTCAACAACGTCAGCGGGAACTTCGTCACTCTTAACGTATTTGGGCATAACCGCTGCAATCTGCATAGCAACGTCTTTTGCTGCAGCGCGGAATGCGGGGTCACTTGCCTTTGAATCGTCACCAAGCTTGAAGTTTACGAGAACACCGATTCTGCCGCCGCCATGGATGTAAGCTTCGTTTACGCCTTCGTATCTTTCAAAACGACGGAGGTTCATATTTTCGCCGATTGTAGCGATTTTTTCTGTAAGAGCATCACCAACTGTCTGGTCACCATAAAGCTTTGTAGCTTTGAGTGCTTCAACATCAGCGGGGTTCTCTTTTGCAACACATTCAGCAACGTCAGCAACAAATTTCTGGAAATCAGCGTTCTTTGCAACGAAGTCTGTTTCTGTGTTTACTTCAACAACAACACCAACGTTTCCAAAAATCATTGATGTAACAAGACCTTCAGCAGCAATTCTGCCAGCCTTTTTAGCTGCGGTTGCGAGACCTTTTTCTCTGAGGAACTCAACAGCCTTGTCCATATCGCCGTTTGTTTCTGTAAGAGCTTTTTTGCAGTCCATCATACCACAGTTTGTCATTTCTCTGAGAGTTTTAACATCTTGTGCAGTAAATGCCATAATATATTCACTCGCTTTCTAAAATTTAAAGTAGATTATTCCTCAATCATATCAAGAGAAACTTCTTCAGCAGCTTCTTCTGTAGCAGCTTCAATAGTAACCTGTTCGCCCTGTCTGCCTTCAATGATAGCGTTACCGATAGTAGAAACGATAAGTTTTACCGCACGGATAGCATCGTCATTTCCC
>JAGBFE010000003.1 GCA_018109965.1 Oscillospiraceae bacterium
AATACAGAAAAAACCAATATCCTCAAGTGCTTTTAATGCAAGACTCTTGCCGGCACCTGATAAACCTGTAACTATAAGCAATCCTTTGTCCATCTTTTTTTCCTTTAATCAAACAATTATCATTTCTTTTTCAATTGCTACGCCTTTTTTTTGCATAACTGTCCGCTCAACATATTCTGCAAGAGCAACTATGTCGTTGCAGGTTGCATTGCCCGTATTTACAATAAATCCCGCATGTTTTTCGCTAACCTGTGCACCGCCTATTGAATATCCTTTTAATCCGCATTCATCAATAAGTGCTGCTGCAAAATAACCCACAGGCCGTTTGAAAGAACTGCCTGCACTTGGTTTGTCAAGCGGTTGCTTATCAATACGGCGCTGCATTATATCTTCCATAAAGCTGAGTATCTGTGTTTTATCCCCTTTGGTAAGCTTGAATGTGCAGCCTGTTATAAACCAGTTATTATCCTGGAAAATTGAGTGACGATAACTGAACTGGCAGTCCTTGACATCTATTTTCTGAAAATTTCCGTTTTCATCTATATATTCAACTTCGCATACAGCTGAAGATATTTCTCCGCCATATGCACCGCAGTTCATAAATAAACCGCCACCCACATTGCCCGGAATACCATAACAGAATTCAAGTCCTGCAAGAGATTTTTCCTGCAGTGTTTTGCACAATACATTAAGCACCACGCCTGAATCTGCATACACTTTATCTTCGCAGATAAATTCAATGTTCTGCATATTGGACGTTTTGATGATTACACCATCAAACCCTTCATCACGGAAAATAACGTTTGAGCCTCTGCCGATAATATAATATTTAATATTATTCTCCTTAAGAAACTTAATCAGATTAGCCGCCTGATGCTTTGTCTGAGGCATTGCAACAAATTTTGCATCTCCGCCTACTTTGAATGTAATGTGTTTTTTAAGGCTTTCATCCTGTAAAAACTGTATCTGATTGTCCTTTAAAAAAGTTTTAATCATTATTCAACTCCGAGTAAAGCTGCACCGATTATACCTGCATCGTTTCTGAAAGTAGCAATTTTAAGTTCTGTTCTGTTGTAAATATTGCGTGCATAATCTTCACGGTCAATATAAGCTTTTACCGGTGCAAGCAGATTTTCTTTCTGATTGGAAACACCGCCGCCAAGGCACAGAACTTCCGGCTGGAAAATATTGATAACATTGATAATGCCGCAAGCGAGGTATTCGATATATGTATCAATTACTTTTATTGCTGTTTCATCGCCAAGTTCTTTTGCATCGAAAGCTGTTTTTGCATTTACTTTTTCTATGTCAGGACAAACTTTCCACAAAAGTGAGTCAGGATTGTTCTGCATTGCAATTTTTGTGTCATAAATCAGTGCTGTAGCTGCAGCATATTTTTCAAAACAACCTTTTCTGCCACAGTTGCACTGTCTGCCGCCTACCTGAACAACCATATGTCCGATTTCAGTACCGCTTTGATTAAATCCGCTGTAAACCTTGCCTCCGATTACAACACCTGCACCCACACCTGTGCCAAGTGTGAGAATAACAGCATCAGAGCAGCCTTTTGCACAGCCTGCAACAACTTCTGCAACAATAGCTGTGTTTGCATCGTTTTCAACACCAACTGTAACACCAAGCAGTGCTTCGAGTTTATCTTTGATGTGCCAGTTTGAATAACCGAAATTTGCATTGAATGCTACAACGCCTGTTCTGCTGTCAACGCTGCCAGGTGTGCCAACACCAACAAATGTGATATCTTTGCCAAGTTCAAGATTTTTTTCTGCACAAAGCTCTCTGCACAAATCGGCAATTTTATTTTCGATAGCTTCTTCCGGCTGTGGAAGATTTGTAGGTGTTGATTTTTTATAAATAATTTCACCTTCTGCAGTAACAATACCTGCAGCAATATTTGTACCGCCAAGGTCTACACCAATAAGTAATTTTTCCATAATCAATCCCCTATATTATCAACTATACTTTTATTATGTATTTTTAATTCTTCTTTAAGTCTTTCAAAACTCAGGTTTATGATAAGTTCCTGCGGAAAATCTATACTTTCCAGCATTTCATATACACCCTGTATTCTTGCAATCTGCCACATTGAATGTGCATCGGAATTGATGGCAACCTTGCAGCCGTATTTTTTACAGGCTTTTGCAATTTCCAGCATGTTTTTTTCGCCGCCGGGTCTCGCCACAACGCTGTTGCCGTTAAACTCAACCACCTTGTTGTTTGCTGCAAAAGCAGGAATAACCTTATCCAGGTCAAATTCGTGGTCAAGCTGTTCACAGTGACCTATCATATCGACATATGGTTTTTGTGCTACATTAAGCCAAAGCTGTGTTGCTTCATCAAAGGTAAGTTTTGGCACAAACCGTTTGTGCAGTGATGCAATAACCCAGTCAAGTTTTTCCATATAACTCACAGGCAGGTCCATATCACCTTCAATATTCATCACATCAATTTCACCGCCATACAGCACCACAACACCATTTATCACCTTTGGTATATCATCACCATTGCCAAAATGCCATATGTGACCTGAATCCGGCATTGAAGGGCCGTGATCGGTAAGTGCAATAGCCTTGAGCCCACGCTCTTTTGCGCCGTTTATCATTTCGGTAATTGTGTTTACAGCGTGAGCCGAATAGTTTGTGTGCGTATGCAGGTCCGCTATAATTTTCATTTCAGTGTACCTTCTTATTCTTCAATACCGAGCTGTGAAAGCAATTCTCTTGCAGGATTGTAACCCATCTTTTTCTGGCGGTTTGTAATTGCCGCAGTTTCGATTATGATAGAAAGGTTACGGCCCGGTCTTACAGGAACTGTTGATTTGATAACGCTGATACCAAGAATATCCATATATTCATCTGTAAGTCCTGTTGTGCTGTAGTTTTTCTGAGGATTCCAGTTTTCAAGCTCGATAACCATATCGATACCCTGTGTCTGTTTTACCGCACCTGAACCGTAAGCGCGTGCAATATTGATAATACCAACACCTCTGAGCTCGATGAAATGGCGGATATTGCTTGGTGCCTGACCTACAAGTGTATGGTTGGAAACTTTTCTGATTTCAACAGCATCATCGGCAATAAGGCGATGACCTCTTTTTACAAGTTCAATGGCTGTTTCGCTTTTACCAACACCACTGTCACCAATGATAAGTACACCCTCGCCATAAACTTCAACAAGAACGCCATGACGTGTTATTCTCTGTGCCAGTTCTACATTCAGGAAAGAAATTGCTGCTGCCATAAAGCTTGATGTTGTTTCGGCTGAACGCAAAAGCGGAACACCGTGTTTTTTTGCACAGTCAACAAATTCACTGGAAACAAGCATACCGTTTGTCACAACAACTGCAGGAATATTTTGGGAAAACAATGCTTTAAGTTTTTCCATTTTATCTTCATGGGAGAAAGAAGACAGATATTCGTGTTCCATTTTACCGATAACCTGAATTCTTGAAGGGTCAAAAAATTCAGAATATCCTGACAGCAAAAGTCCAGGACGGTTAACCTCTTTACTTGTGATTTTGATTTCTGTCATTTCGGCTGGGACATATATTACCTCCAGATGATGTCGTTTAACAAATTTATCCAGAGTAACGTAAAAAGTACTCATAATATCCTCCTGAATTTTAAATTTTCGTCTATTTAAATTCAACAAAATTGAATATAAATCTCCTTATATAATAATACTAAAAAACAGAATCAATTACAACATTTTTACCTTAAATTCAGCAAAAAAATCTTCGGAAAATATTATTTCCCGAAGATTTATTTTTTCATTGACACATTTATTTTTTATTTTAAAAATTCCTTTATTTTACAGTTGAAATCTTTTGCCTCATCATATACAGAATGTCCATATTCATTATACATCAGCAGTTTGCTGTTTTTGATTTTTTCGTTAAGTATGTAGGATGACTTGCCGTCAACAACCTTATCCTGTTCCCCGCCTATAATAAGTGTTGGCGCTGTTATTTTGTCCAGTTTATGCATACTGTCGTGAGTTAAACAGGCTTCTGCCATAACAATAAACTTTTCGTAACTTTTTGGCAAACCTATCCGTGTTGCAAAAGGAAGCATAAGCCTGTTTTTCTTTAAATATTTATCAGTGTACATCATTTTGAAATTATCTGTCATCAGGTCATGATATCTGCCCTGTTTTGCCATTTCAATCCATGGAGTAACAGAATTTTTTACACATTCGTTGGCTTTACCGCAGGTTACAGCCAGAACAAGTTTGTTGACATATTCAGGATAATCAGCCGCAAAATGCTGTGCAATCATACCGCCCTGTGAAACACCGATGATATCAGCTTTTTCAATATTCATCAAATCCATTGCCTTTTTTATATCATCTGCCATATCTTTGGTGGAGTATCCCTGCGGCATAACATTTTTTCTGCTTAAAAAATACACTTTATAATCCCTGGCAAACATACGGTATAAATAAGCCATTGGCAAAGCAAGCCCTTTTATTGAACGCAGACCTTCGCCAAGTCCAGGTATCATAATCAGATTTTTATCACCTTTGCCAAATGATATATATTCTGTTTCTGTATTATCAATCAATATGATGCCGCCTTTAGCATTGTA
>JAGBFE010000381.1 GCA_018109965.1 Oscillospiraceae bacterium
AATCAGCTATTACTGCCCTCAGAATTGAAGGCGAAAACAGCGGTGTGCTGAATGACCGCCAACCTGCCACAACAGGTATTTGCAGCGTTTTTGAACATGACGAATGGGTACAGTTTTATCCTGTGGGTGATGCTGAAGAAATAGATATATACTATTTAGCCCATAATGAAAAAGCTGATTACAGTAAAGTTGAAGCTGAATGGGTGTACGAAAATGGTATATTTTTCACGCGCCTTTACAATCAGAAAAATGAATCATTCCCTGACGGCTACTGGGGAGCTACATATGTAGACCGGGATATGAAAACCGGATATTTCGACCTGGTTTTCACATCAGGCGGAAAAATAGTGGCAGTTATGACAATTCAGGTGTTTGAAGAGGATGGTCTGCAGAATTACACAGATGCAGAACTTATCGCTCTTAACGACGGCACAGCAACTGCTGAAACAGTAAAGGAACAGGCTGCAACCGAAAAAGAACAGCCAAAAGCAGAAGGCGGCATGGACCTTGCAGGATTTATGGGCACAAAGACGGGTAAATTCTACAGTCAGTTTACAGACGAAAAAATGTATATGAAGTACGAAACTGTAATGGATGGTATGACAATGACCGTTATCTCTGCCACAAAGGGCGATAAAGTTTATTCCGAAAGCATTGTGGACGGCGTAAGCAGCGGTGTTACAATTATGGACGGAGAAAAAATGTATGTTATTGATCACGCAAATAAAATGATTATCACAATGGCGCTTGATACAGATGCTATGACAATCGCAAATACAATCGTGGAAGAAAGCGACGTTGATATGGGTGACCTTGTAAAAGGCACAAAGGAAATTGACGGTAAAAAATACGACACAGAAGAATGGCTTGTGGAGGGAGAAAGCGCAGTGATGTGCTTTGACGGCAACGACCTGAAATATATGATTTCCACAATTGACGGTATGGAGATGATTATCAAGGTTTTGGAAATTTCCAATAAGGTTGATGATAAGCTGTTTGAAATTCCAAGCGGATATACACAATTTGGAATGTAAAAAATGTAGTATCAAGAGTAAGCGACAAACAACTTTTAACGGGAAAAGGAGAAAATGATATGAAAAAGCTCGTTTATACAATTGCGATAATGCTGCTGGCCTTTTCCCTTACCGCCTGTGTTACCATAAATGTGGTTGCGCCTGAAGGCGAAGCACAAAAAGAACAGCAGACAGAAAACACCCAGCAAAGCACACAGCAGGAACCACAGGTGCAGCAGCCTGTACAGACACCTGCAGGCACAGAAGCGGAAAATACAGAAAGTTCTGCAGAAAAAACACAGCAGCCACAGCAAAGCTATGAAGAACTGGAACAGCTTTACAGCATCTGGTCACAGCTTGTGGGATACTGGAATGCTGCCGAAAACCGCTTTGCACTGGTGGATATGATGGACAGCCACACCGCCTGCTTTGCCGACGGTATGTGGGAGACGGAATATTACCGTGAATGTATTGTGGCACAGCTGTACAAGGACGGCGAACAACAGCTGTGGGCGGTGATAAACACAGACGGCACACAGGAAAATGTACTGATAGATTACAGCGGTATTGAACAGGACGGAAAAATAAGGATAAAAATTGGCGAAGATGAGTGGCGGCAGTATATGTTTGCAGGCAACACAATGGACGAAGCCTATCAGACATACTGCGACAACACCTACGGCGGATAATTACAGAAAAAGAGGTGAATTTTATGGCAAAAATCTGTAAACAGTGTGGCAGTGAAATAGAACAGGGCAAAAAATTCTGTACCGAATGCGGTGCTTCTGCAAATGAGGCGCTGGAAAAAGAAATGCCGAAAACAGACAGCACACCAAAGTATACATATACACAACAGCCACAGTCTGCTGACCCCGACGCACCTCCGCCAAAGGGCAGTAAATACGAGGCGATTACAACAAAAGAGTTTATCGGTATAGCACTTCTTATGCTGATACCGATTGTTAATATTGTGTTGCTCATTGTATGGGCATTGGGCGGCTGCAGAAAAATCAACAAGCGCAATATGGCAAGAGCTTCGCTTATTATGATGGTTATCACACTTATCATAAGCCTGCTTGTGGGTATGGCGGTTAAGGCGCTGTTTAACAAAGCACTGGAAGAAGCGGGACTAAGCTTTGAAAACGGACAGTTTGTTGTGGAGGAAAACAGCGACAGCGAAATTGGCAGGCTGCTTGGAACAATCTCCGACTTCAAAAACGGCGAAATGGCACCTGAGGATATTGCAGGTCTGCTTGGGGCTGTAACAGGCGAAGAGTTTGACACAAGCCAGTTTGAAGAAATGCTCGGCAGTATAACAGGTGAAGATGGGCAGATAGATATGTCACAGCTGGAAGAAATACTGGGGCAGCTTGAAGAGATAAGCGGCGAAGGAGCGGAAGAGTAAAGATATGTCATATGGCTTGATAGAATAAAAATTTTTTAGCGACATGTTCCTTGTATAATATAAGCAAAGGAGTTATCCTGCCATTTGCGGCAGGATAACTCCTTGATTATTATGCATTCCCTGTCGGTTTTGTTTTAATATTTGCTGTTAAATTCAAGTACTTGCGTTATAACTATCCGCACCAGAGGAACGGATTTCTGATGGAGGTTTTGCGCTTTGCAATATTGCGGGCAAATTATTGCAAATAAAAAGTACGGCAAAATGCCGTACTCAAAAGTTTGTTTGTGTCGGATAAATTATGCCCTATCGCTTTTTGTAAATAACCAGTTCGGGGTTTTCTCCGTTTGATTCGTAGGTGCAGACCAGTAGAAAATCCATATTTGCAGCAATGCCGAAGCAGCGGCCTGTGCCAAATTCGCTTTCAAACTGGTTGCCAAGATAGGTTGCGTTGTCATCAAGGAATTTTACCATTTCACCGTTTGGCAGACGGTATTCGAGGTTTATATATCCGCCTACAAGGGCGTTGAGGTTTTCTACCCGCGGCATTCCTTCGATATGTAAATCGTTGAACTCGCAGATAAGCTGCTGTTTGAACTGCTCAAACTTTTCTGCTCCGTCGAGATGTTTGTACTGCTGCCAGTAACTGAGTTTCGGCAGCATATTCTGCATATACTCACGTGCCTGCTGTGAAGTGAAATGCTCGCCTGTCATATTTTTTACGCATACCTCTATCAGCTCATCCATATCGTGATACATATATTCACCGTCAGCATAGCACCATTTGCAGTATTCTTCGTTGAAAAAACCATCGGTTTCACGGCTGATGCTGGAATCTTCAAGGGGCATACCGCAGCATTGACAGATAAGCTGTCTTGGTGAGCCAAGCAGTGTGTTGATGGAAACATCAAACAGTTTTGACAGCAGTTTTAATGTTTCGGTATTTGGGGTGGTTTCGCCGTTTTCCCAGCGGGATACAGCCTGACGGGTTACAAACACTTTTTCTGCAAGTTCTTCCTGCGACATCCCTTTTTTTGTTCTCAGGTCAAAAATAATATCTTTGGTATCCATAAAATCATCACCTCGATATCATTATAATGCACAATGTTCAGCTTCACAAGCAACGTGCTGTTGCTGAATATTTTCCCGATGTTATTTTTCTGTTTACTGTTCAATCGGCTTGCAGATAATACGGTCGATTTTGGTTTTGATAATAGTGCTTGAAACTTCGGGGCGGATAACCATTGCAGTGTCGGCACCGCGGCCTGTGCCGCCAACCGCCACAACAGGTTCGCCGCACATAACATAGCCTGCATCGGCAGCCATTGCACATATTTCCACACAAACCTTTGTGCCCTGACCAAGCATGCGCAGGGTGTGTGCGATAATTTCCAGCGGGTAAACACCTTTAAAGGTGTTGGACAGTGAACGTTCCGCACCGCTGAGTGCGTGAGCCGCTGTGCACACATTGAAGCCTTTTCTGAGAAGATAACGGCGCAGCTCTGCCGGCATAGGGTTCCAGTTTGGCTTGAGCATTCCGTACACGTGGGTAACAGCTGTAACGGTGATGCCCTCGTGGCTGATTTTGTCCGCCATCATTTTTGCAGTATCACCGCCTGTGGTTGCCAGCACAATATTTTTTATGCCAAGGGCATTTGCGGCTTCAACGGCAAGTTTCAAAGTGGTTTCGGTGTTTTCTGTTCCTGTTTTTTCAAAGTAAACAATTTTATCGTTAATCATAAATTCCTCCTTTTATGTTTTGTACATTGAATTTATAGCACTCCAAACAAAATAAATCCAACTGTGTTTATGGCAAAGTTTGCAAACATATGAACAAACCAGGAGGGATATATGTTGTCGTTAAGCTCGTTGAGAAAATTGAAGATGCATCCGCCGATGATAAGCCCCAACAGCAACAGCAGCAGTGCCCACCAGTCAAACATCCCAACAAGCATACCAACGTGGTACACCGCAAACAGTGCTGAACTGAATATATAGCTGACTTTACGGGTTGTATATTTTTTAAGGGTTATAAAACCAAACCCTCTGAAGAAAAATTCTTCAAGAAATGAATTCATAAGGGAAATATACAGCGAAACATATATAAAATTTTGCGCGGTAATGCCCATGCCATCGGTTAAGCTGGAGGTCACATTGGAAAAATCGATTATATTTCTTGTCAGGAAATAACCGCCCACAATAACCACATACACACCAACTCCCAGCAATAATGCTGTGACAATACCGTCCTTTCTGATAACAAACAGCTTTTTGAAATCCCCGAATGCGTCCCTGTTTTTAACAAAAAACAGCATCGGCAACGCTAAAAAGAATAAAATTTTAATGGGTATTTTTACAAAATAATTCGGGTGCACAAAGGCGTCAATCAGAGTGATTGCAACCGAAAACAAAAGCACCAATGACATTATGGATGTTTTTCTGTTCATAGCGCACCGCCCTTTCGATAAAATTTCTGATTTTATAATATCACATTTGTATGAATACATACAATACAGCAATGTTGTGTAACAAAAGGTATGGCAAAGGCTGTATTAAAACAATCTGATTTTAACCAAGCACTCTGCAACAGTCGGCGTGACAGTACAATGTACTTTACCATAGGCAATGTCATAAAAATTTAATGTGTAATTTGCTTAATAATTCGGATTTTTATAGACACGGACAAAAAATAATGGTAAACTCTTTATGTAAAATGTGTGGCGTATACTGCCGCACAGTATATTTTTCAGAGAGGAAAAAATTATGTTAGAAAAGTTTTTTAAGTTAAAAGAAAACAACACAACTGTGAAAACTGAAATTGCAGCGGGTGTTACCACCTTTATGACAATGGCATATATCCTTGCGGTTAACCCAAGCATTCTCAGCGAAGCAGGTATGAACGCAAACGCTGTTCTGATTGCAACATGTCTTGCATCGTTTATCGGTACACTCTGTATGGCATTTATGGCAAACATGCCGTTTGCACTTTCTGCAGGCATGGGTCTCAATGCCTATCTTGCTTACACAGTTGTACTTGGTCAGGGCGTTTCCTGGCAGGTTGCACTTTTTGCAGTATTTATCGAAGGTCTCATATTTATTGTACTTTCCCTTACAAATGTGCGTGAAGCAATTTTCAATGCAATTCCGCTGACACTCAAAAAAGGTGTTTCTGTTGGTATTGGTCTTTTTATTGCCTTTATCGGTCTTCAGAACGCAGGTCTTGCAGTTGACTCCTCAACACTTGTGACAATCACAAGCTTTACCGACAATTTCAGCACACACGGCATCTGTGCACTGCTTGCTGTTATTGGTCTGCTTATCACAGCTGTTCTCTATATCAAAAATGTACGCGGTGCTATTCTCATCGGTATCGTTGTAACATGGGGTCTTGGCATGATCTGCCAGGTTGCAGGCATCTATGTTCCGGACCCTTCAGTCGGCGCATACAGCCCTTTCCCTGCAGGCATTATGAGTGCTGACTTCTCCGCTCTTGGCGAAACATTTGGTCAGTGTTTCAAAATTGATTTTACAGGCGTTGGTATCTTCAACTTTGTTGTAATCATCTTCTCCTTCCTGTTTGTTGACCTGTTCGACACACTGGGCACACTTATCGGTGTAGCAACAAAAGCTGATATGCTTGATGAAGAAGGCAGACTGCCAAATGTAAAACCAGCACTTATGGCAGATGCTGTTGCAACAAGCGCAGGTGCTGTTCTCGGCACATCCACAGTTACAACCTTTGTGGAATCTTCTGCAGGTGTTGCAGCAGGCGGCCGCACAGGTCTCACAGCTCTTACAACCGGTGTTCTGTTCCTGCTGGCAACATTGTTTTCACCGCTGTTTACATCCATTCCGTCCTTTGCAACAGCTCCTGCACTTATCTTTGTAGGTTTTCTGATGTTTGAATCGGTTGTGGAAATCAAATTTGACTCCAAGAACCTTACAGAAGCAATCCCTGCATATCTGTGTATCCTTGCAATGCCGCTGTTCTACAGCATTTCTGAAGGTATCTGCCTTGGTATTATCTCCTATGTAGTGCTTCAGGCTGCAACAGGCAAAGCAAAAAAAGTTACACCGCTTATGTATGTTCTTGCTGTGCTGTTTGTACTTAAATACATTTTCCTTTAATAGTAAAAAGTGTTACAGATTTGCGGGCGTGCCCTTTGGGACATGCCCGCTTTTTGTTTTAAATGAAACTAATATATGTTATAATCAGATAAAAACACGGGGAGGGCAAACCCTTGAAAGAATACAGAGTATCAGAAATATCTGTGATAAAAAACGAAAACAAAACTGCCGCAGCGCCGCCGGAATGGCTGGGTGAAAAAGCAGCACAGGCGGTATACCGCATACACAGCACTCTGCCGATATATGAACCTACACCGCTGGCAAAGCTTGACTGCCTTGCCGAAAAGCTTGGGGTAAAGGCAGTATGTGTAAAGGATGAGTCAAAACGCTTTGGCCTCAATGCCTTCAAAGGCCTTGGCGGGGTGTATGCACTCACAAGGGTTGTGTGCCAAAAGCTTGGTCTTGATGCTGACACAATCACCTTTGCAGAACTGAAGAAAGATAAATACAGGGACAGAATACAGCAGATGGTGTTTGTGACAGCCACCGACGGCAACCACGGCAAAGGTGTTGCCTGGGCGGCAGGTCAGCTTGGCTGTGAGGCTCATGTGTATATGCCTGTGGGGTCATCCGTGCTGCGCGCACAGGCAATCCGCGATGCAGGCAGAGCACAGGCGGTGATAACCGATATGAACTATGATGACACTGTCCGCTATGCTGCAAAAATGGCACAGGAAAACGGCTGGCAGCTTGTGCAGGACACCAGCTGGGAAAATTACGAACAGATACCCCAATGGATTGTGCAGGGATATTCCACAATGGCAAGGGAAGCCTGTGACAGCCTTGACAATGCAGGGTTAAAACCAACCCACGTTTTTCTGCAGGCAGGAGTTGGTGCAATGGCGGGCGGTGTGATTGGTTACATTGCAAACCGATATGATAAAGCAAAACCGTGTTTTGCGGTTGTTGAGCCCGAAAACATTGCCTGTGTGTATCATTCCGCAAAGATAAACGACGGTGCACCGCACGCTGCAGCAGTACAGGAAGACACCATTATGGCAGGTCTCAACTGCGGTGAACCCTGCCCGCTCACCTGGACAATACTGCGGGATTTTGCCGGTTTTTACATCACCTGCCCCGACA
>JAGBFE010000382.1 GCA_018109965.1 Oscillospiraceae bacterium
AGTAATCTTTTTTCTCATAATATAATCCTTAATTATCAGTTGTCTTTGATGTATGGATATGGGTTTACCGTTACATCATTTTCACGTATTTCAAAGTGCAGATGGTTACCTGTTGACATACCTGTTGAACCTACATAGGCAATTACATCCCCCTGAGTTACATAGTCCCCTACTTTAACATTGAGACTGTAGCAGTGAGCATACAGAGTTTTGTACCCGCCGCCATGGTCAACAATAACACGGTTGCCATAACCTGTTGATGCATAACGCGCAGTTGTTACAACACCGCTGTTGGAAGCGATAATCGGTGTTCTTTCAGGAGCAGGGATATCAATACCTGTGTGAAATTCACGATAACCGAAAATATTTCGGTAACCGTAATGGGACGAAACATATCTGTTGGTAGGCACCGGCCATTTCCATGTGCCGCCTACGTACCCATCCAGACCGCCGTTCTGTTTGTATTCCGCTTCAAGTTCTGCTGCAGCGGCATCACGCACTGCTTTTGCTTCCTTGTATGCTTCCTGTGCAGCTGCCTCCTGTGCTTCACTCTGTGAAAGCTGGCTGTTAACCTTTTTCAAAAGGGCTGCAAGCTCGGTCTGTTTTGCCTGCTGCGCCTCACGGCTTGCATTCAGGTCATCAAGCTTCTGCTGAATTTCAGCCTCTACCCTTTCAATTTCAGCTTTTTCCTCATTAAGTTTCTGCAGCAGGGCAGTGTCAGCTGCCGATATGCTCTGCAATGTGTTTGCCGCGGTCAGCATTTCGGAAAAGGTGTTAACCGCCAACACAGTTGCAACCATATTGCCGTTGCGCTGTATATACATTGCTTTAAGGCGGCTTTTGAACAGTTCATCTGTCTCATATATGGCCACCTTTTTTTCGTCCAGCTCCAGCTGTTTTTGTGTAAGCTCTTCGCTGGTCTGTTCTATCTGTTCAGTCAAAGAAGCAAGCTGTTTTTTTACCAGATTCACCTGTGTCTGTGCATTTGCTTTTTCCTTTTCCTGCTTTTTTATAGTGCTCTTGATGGAATTGAGCTCTTTTTCTATTTTGTCAAGTTCTGCCTGTGCTGCATTGTAATCATCCTGTGCCGTAGCATTTGCCACTACAGGCATAGCCACCGCAAAAGCCATTACAAACGCCAGCACAACTGCAGCCATTGTGACTGTTCTTTTTCTGTTTTTCATAAAATCTCCGCCCAAGTTTAAACTTTAAGGTATCGTTTCATAGAAATTGCACTGCCCACTGCGCCGATAAACCAGCCAAAGCCCAGAAAAGCCACAAGCATAATCCACCAGATGTCTGCATAAGGAATAAGCACACCAGACACCATAGCAAGCCAGCCTGTTGCATTTGCTGCCATATATGTAAGCAGATAATAATAACCGCCGCTCAGAACACCAAAGGTAATCACAGCACCGATTGTGCCGATGATTACACCTTCAACAATAAAAGGCAGGCGTATAAATCCGTTGGTGGCACCAACAAATTTCATAATATTGATTTCTTTTCTTCTTGCAAAAACTGTAAGTCTGATTGTGTTTGATATAACAACAATACTTACAAACACAAGTATTGCAAGCACGGCAACACCGCCATAATATGCAGCGTTTTTGATTGTGATAAGCACACCTGCAAGTTCTGTAGGAGTGCTGAGCAGTTCAACACCGCCAAGCTGTGAAAGCTGGTCGGATGTAATCTGAATTTTTGTGAGGTCTTTCACCTTTATACGGAAAGAAGCTGGCAGCGGGTTGTTGTCGCCTGTATAGCTTTCCAGCAGGTCACCGTATTCGCCAAGATAACCCATCTGTTCCTGCAAAGCTTCTTCCTTGGAAATATAGTCATATGAAGCTACATTTTCATTGCCTTTGAGAAACCCGCTGATGTGATTTACCTGTTCTTCGCTGGCATCATCATAGAGATATGCCACAACCTCGTTCTGGTCACCCAAAAACTTTGCAAAGCTGTTGATGTTTGCAGCCAGCAAGCCGCAGACGCCTACAATGAAAAGGCAGGAAATAATAACGCCTATGGATGCCACCGACATAAGACGGTTTTCTTTAAAGTTTGAAAAGCCCTGTTTTACAAGATATTTAAAGTTGGAAAACTTCATTTATGCCATCACCGCCTTTACTGCACTGTCGCTGATGACTTTGCCGTTGTTGATTTCGATAATGCGTTTTGCATATCTGTGTGCAAGCTCGTGTTCGTGGGTTACAACCACAACTGTTGTGCCAACTGAGTTGATTGCCTTGAGCAGCTCCATAATTTCAATGGAAAGTTCCGGGTCAATATTGCCTGTAGGTTCGTCAGCAATAACAAGTCGCGGAGAATGCACCAGTGCTCTTGCAAGGGCAACACGCTGCTGTTCGCCGCCGGAAAGCTGTGTAGGGAACTTTTTGGCCTTTGAAGAAAGTCCAACAAGGCTGAGAATATATGGAACACGCTTTTTGATATCCTTTTCGCCAATGTTTGTAACTCGCATTGCAAATGCGATGTTTTCATACACGGTCATTGTGGGGATAAGGCGGAAGTCCTGAAAAACAACCCCAAGTGTGCGGCGCATATAAGGGATGTCCCTGTTTTTGATTTTGGTCAGATTGTAACCATTGACAATTACATCGCCCTTGTCGGCTGCTTCTTCGCGCAGCATAAGCTTGAGAAATGTACTTTTGCCTGCACCAGAAGGGCCGAGCACAAATACAAATTCTCCTTTATCTATATGTAAAGATACATTGTCCATAGCCGTGATGTCAGGCTTATAGAGCTTTGTAACATTTTTAAAATCTATCATATTATCTTCCTTTGTACAGTTGGCAGACACATCAAAAATCGCTCTTAACAATCTTTGCCAAAGAGTGGTTAAGAGCGATAAGTTTAAAATCTATCCTGACTTGACTGCAGATATTTTTTAACCATCAATGCAACTTTAAATACTATTGCATCGTCAAATTCCCTCAAATCCAAACCTGTGATTTTTCTTATTTTTTCAAGGCGGTAAACAAGGGTATTTCTGTGAACAAACAAGCCTCTGGAAGTTTCGCTCACATTAAGGTTGTTTTCAAAGAAACTCTGGATTGTAAACAGTGTTTCCTGGTCAAGACTTTCAATGGAGCCCTGTTTGAATACTTCTTTAAGGAACATTTCGCACAATGTTGTAGGCAGCTGATAGATAAGTCGTGCAATACCAAGATGGTCATAGTTTACAACATTTCTTTCAGTGTCAAACACTTTGCCAACTTCAAGGGCAATCTGTGCTTCCTTAAAGCTGTTTGCAAGGTCCTTGATGTTTGTAATCTGTGTGCCGATACCTACAGTTGCTTTGATGTAGTATTCAACATTGAGTGTGTCAACAATAGAAGCAGCAAGTTTTTCGATATCTTTTGTTTCGATACCTTTTTTGAGTTCCTTGATGAGAACAGTGTCTGTTTCGCTTGTGTTGAACACAAAATCTTTCTGTTTATCCGGGAACAGGTTCTGGATAACATCAAATGTGGACATATCCTTTTGCTGATTAACACGGATGATAAGCACAACACGCGGAACATCTGTTACAAAATGCATCTCTCTTGCCTTGGCATAGATGTCGCCAGGCATAATGTTGTCCATAACAACATTTTTGATGAAGTTGAGTCTGTCAAATTTTTCATCGTGGAACTGTTTTAAGCTCTGCATGGAAATAGCAAGCATTGCCGCAAACTTGTCCGCCATTTCATCAGTGCCTTCAACAAAAACATAAAAGTCATTACGTTTGTTGTTGGAAAACCCTTTGAATGTAAAACCGCCGCGCACAAAGCTTTGGCTGTTTGCCATACGCTCAGCCTGTACTCCATCCTTTATGCTGTCAATCTGACCTAATTCGCTGCATGCTATTACAACGCCCATTTCGTCTGTTACGCCAACTACTCGACCTATAACATCTTTCATCTGGTAAATAACGCCTTGAAACATCCTGTTAGACATAAATAAGCTCCTATTTTTCAAATTTATTGTAATTTTACACAATAGTTTAATTTAATCATTATTATTTTACACAATAAATTCATATATTGCAACATATTTTTACAAAAAAAACCTGATTTTATGTGCAAAATGCGAACTAACTGCCACAGAATGTCATATAAAAGTATAGCTCATTGTTGTGACAATTATTTTAACATTGTGTAAACTCATCACTGAACGCTGAAGAAATTTTTGACAATTCCTCCTGTGTCAGCTCGCGGTACTCACCGCCTGCAAGGTTATCATCCAGTTTTACACCACCTATATGAGAACGGTGCAGTTCGTTTACACCTATATCAAACACACCGAACATCCTTTTTATCTGATGATATACTCCCTGTTTAAGCACAACCTTTACCACACAGGGAGTATCTGTTTTTTCCAGAACTGCCGATTTGAGCAGTGTGCCGTCAGCAAGGGTTACTCCGCTGTTGAATTTTTCAATAATTTCGTCGGTGATGCTGGCATCAAGGGTAACAATATAATCCTTGGATACATGTTTTTTGGGTGCAAGAATATCATGGGCAAATTCGCCGTCATCGGTCAGCAGCACAAAACCCGTGCTGGTCTTGTCCAGTCTGCCTGCAGGGAAAAGATTGCGCTTGGGATAATCCTTTTTCACAAGGTCAAGTACTGTGACACCGTTTTTATCCTCTGTGGCACTGACAACCCCTTTTGGTTTGTTAAGCATAATGTAAACAAACTGTCTGTAAGTGAGTAGTTTGCCGTTAAGTGTAACAGAATTTTCATCACTTATCTTTACATCACCTTTTTTTACCACCTTGCCGTCCACTGCAACAGAACCTTTTGACAGATATTTTTTTGCATCCTGACGGGAAACCTGTGCCGCATCGGAAATATATTTATCCAGACGTATCAACATAAAACACCTTTGTATAATTCATTTTAATTAAGTTATTAAATTATATTATACAATATATTCTATGGTTTTTAAAAGTCTTTTTTATAAACA
>JAGBFE010000383.1 GCA_018109965.1 Oscillospiraceae bacterium
ATCGGTTTTGTAGACCTTGATGAAGCAGAAAGATTTGCTTATGCAGCTGCTGAAGAAGAAATCCAGGAAGAAACAATCGACAGCAATGTAACAGAAGTTGAAACAGAAACTGATTTCTAAAATTTTATGTATTTAAGTAATAAAAGACTGTATGCAGAGTTATCTGTATACAGTCTTTTTTTGTTGTACAGCCACAGTGTGAAAAAGCACAACAATTGCAATATGCTTAATATAATAAATAAATATTGCAATTGACCTTGACAAATATACACGGGGGGGGGGGGGTATACTTAATTTTATAAAATGATAAATGTGTATCATTTTAACAACTAAAAGGAGATGGACAATATGAAAAAATTATTGAGTCTTATGCTTACACTGGCAGTTGCAATGACAATGTTTGTAATGCCGGTGAATGCAGCGGGCAGAGAAATGACAACCTCAGAATTCAAAACAGCATATGCAGTTGCAGCAGGAGAATACAAACTTACTGAAGATGTAGTAATAACAGATAAGTTTAACTTCCAGGAAAATGCAGTAATTGACCTGGGGGGATTTACATTGGCGCTGAAGGTGTCTGACAGCTATGTTACAGGCATATATTCAGTGACAATAAAAAATGGTACTATTGATCTTAGTGAAACAAATAATGCAGGCAACGGTATAATCTGCATAGGTGAAGGCTATAACGGTGCTGACGGTACGCTTGTACTTGACAATGTTGATGTAACAGGCACTGATATTTCTTCAGGCGCAGGCACTTTCTTCCTTTATGAAAATTCTGTACTCAGAATGATAAACGGAACTGCAGTAACAATTACAAATGAAGGCTGTTCAGCCGCTTACATCATCTACTGCAATGACGGTATTGGTGCAACAGTTGAAATTACTGATTCCAGCATAACATCTACAGATGCAAACAGTGGTCTTTTTAACGGTAATGTTACAATTGATAATTCCACACTTGATTTGGATGTTAAAGACAATGGCATCAACGGCTTTACAAGCGGAATGGAACTTAAGGTTATCGATTCAGAAGTTACAGTTGAAAATGGCGCTGGCCGTGCACTGTCACTGGCAGGAACAAGCAATGCAAGTTTTGTAAATTCTGAATTCACAAGCAAAAACAATGCTGAAGCTGCAATTCTTTACAAATCAGGCGCTACCGGCAAAGTTACAGCAGATAAGAATTCTACCATTGTAATGGAAGGCAATGTAAAGCTTTCTGTTGCAGATAAACCAAATCTTACACCGGAAGAATATGCTGATTATATTGCAACAGAAAACAAAATAACAGTTGAAGCAGACGGAACAATTGTTATAAAACCAGAACAGCCGGCAGCAACAGAAACACCGGCAGCAACAGGCGAACACGTTTGGGGTTATAACACACAGTATGACGCAGCAGCACACTGGGATTACTGCCACGTTTGCGGTGCACAGAACACACCAGTAGCACACAGCGATGCAAATGGTGACGGCGTATGTGACTGCGGTTGGGTTTTGGCAAACACACCAAGCCGTGTTAACCCAAACACAGGCGTTACAGCTGATATGCTCAAATAACAAGAGAATAAAAATTTTGATATATAAGGGATTGTCTCCTTTATATTTACAAACTAATCGCACAAAAGGACGGGATTTCCCGTCCTTTTGTGTATGTACAGAGGGTTGCAAAACAAAAACCGGTTGCAATCAGCAACCGGTTGGGTATTTATTTGCCTATTACATCTTCAGCAGATTTGATAACATTGAAAAAGCCTGTGGAATGCTGTGGATATTCCTTTGATATACTTTCGCTTGTCATTTCAAAGCACTGGTTGTTTTTGCTGTTCTGCTTATCGTTTACAATCTCATTGATGTCAGCGCAGGTTTTCATCTGTGCAGCAGTTGTGTAGCCTTCAAAGGAGTTTGGTTTTACATTAAACAAACTCTGGCTGTTCTGTCTGTTGCTGGAATAGATAATGCGGAAGACCTTGTAGATGGAAAGGGAAAGGTAATCACTCACCTTTGTTGTCAATTCCTTATTGCCACTTTGACCAAGTTTGTCGTATAATATATTAAGGCTGGAAAATATAAGACGCTTGCTCATCGTTGGCAGCACACTGCCTGTGAATTTGGAGTCCTTGCTGGAAACATCATTCGGCAAATCTTCAACCGAAAGCACAGCACCAAATCTGTCAGCACTGCGGCCCAATATATAGTCACTGGAAACATTGTAATAGTCACACAGACGCACCAGAAAATCCAGTCCGCACTCTCTGAGGCCTTTTTCGTAATGGCTCAGCAGTGCCTGGCTGATACCCAAGTCCATGGCAGCCTGTTTTTGTGTTATACCTCTTTCTTTGCGCAAAAGGGTAATAACGCGACTGAAGTTAGTCATAAATTTACACTTCCTAATTTTTACTGTTTGTAAATTATATAATAAAAAAAACACATTGTAAATAGCAAAATAGTGCATTAAATAACAAAATAGTGGAGGAAAAAACAAAATGCTCACATATAAACTTCACCTTATCCGCCACGGCCTTACAGCTGCAAATACCGAGGGCAGATATGTTGGCGGCGGCACCGATGAACCGCTTTGTGACACAGGCGTTATGGGCCTTGAATTTTTAAAATCAAACTATAAATATCCTGCAGTGGAAATACTGTACACAAGCCCTATGAAGCGTGCAACCGAAACCTGCGGCATTATTTATCCTGAACATCGGTACACCGTTGTGGAAAATCTTAAGGAATGCAATTTCGGCGAGTTTGAAAACAAAACTTTCAGCGAACTGGGTGCAAACGAGCGCTTTGCCTACTGGCTGAGCCACCAGAACGAATTTGTGCCCGAAGGCGGCGAAAGCAATGCCGAATTTGCACAGCGCTGTGCAGAAGGACTGAACGAAGTGTTTATCGATATGATGAAAAACAACATCCACGAGGCAGCACTGGTGTGCCACGGCAGTATTATGGCGCTTTTGCTCAGTATGTTTGCCTATCCGCAAAAATCCTTCCAGGAATGGACAAGTGACTCGGGCTGCGGTTTTACCGTTGCAACCAACACACAGCTGTGGACCCGCGACAACGTTATGGAAGCAATTGACATCCTGCCAATCGGCTGGGGCGAAGTGCTGGAAAAAGCAATGAAAGAATAAAATCAGCGCGGCAGCATAAAGGATTTGTGCATACAGCAGGCGCACTGTTTAACAAAGTTAGTTATACAGCACATCCGTCTGCTGCAACACAGCACACCGTTATATTACAGAAAACGTTGGAACTTTTGCTGACTATGTCATTAAGTTAATAAAAAATATGTCATTCTGAGGCATTTGTGCCGAAGAATCTCTCGGTTTAACCAAGCAAGGAGATTCTTCGCTACGCTCAGAATGACATTTTACTTTATTATATAAGTTGATATTTTTTAATATCGCTTAACTTAATGATATCGATTTTGTTCCAACGGTTTGGTGTTTATTGACTGATTTTTTCTTTTTTTGTCCTTTTTGGTTTGCCTAATAGTTGTGGGAAAAATAAATTGAGCGGGAGAATAATCACAAAATAGCTTATCGCCATTGCAATAAAGTTGTAAACAACAACCTTCAATGGACTGTTGGCTGCAAATCCAAAGCCTGTCAGCGCCATTGCGGTGTTGAGTAATGCACGGGAGATGCTTTCGCCGCAGCAGAAGCCAAGTGTTTCGCGGCCGATAACCGAAAGCGGTTTAAAATGGCTGATAGTCATTGACAGCAATGTCATAAATATTATAATTGCCATTGCATTGATAAAAACTGCAGCACAGGCAGAGACAAGATTTGGTGTAGGGATAATATTTTTTCCAAGATAAATACAGCATACATACCATAAATCTGCCGCAACGGCAATCGCAAGCAGTGTTTTCTGCCATACTGCAAGGCTTTTAACTGCAGAAAAGTCAAAATTTTTGATAACAGGGAATACTGCCGCGCCAATTGCGTAATAAATCAGATATTTAATGCCGTGGTTAAAGCTCCACACCATAATCGGTTCTTCAAAAAATATCTTTGCTGCGGCACTCAGTACAAAGCAAATTGGCAGCACGGCTTTGTGTGATTTAAAGGTGTCCCACAAAGCTTTGTAAAGCAGACATACGATAAAAAGACAGGGCAAAAACCACATAGGTGCTGCGGCAAGGGTGTTGCGCTTGCCGATAATATATGTGATGAGTATATCAGCTATGCCCTTAACACCTATACTGCGGTTGAACACAAAAAAGAACAGCGAGTTGACAACTGCAAAAAAAGCGTATGGCAGCAAAAGCCTGCCTGCCTGTTTTTTTGCGTATTGTACAAGGTCGTTTTTTTGTGCAGACAGCGACATCATGCCGCTGATAAAAAAGAACAGCGCAACGCTGAATTTGTGAGCAAAATGATACAGCCTGCCTGCCGAGGCAGCATCATAGTGTGCCAGCAGCACAAATATAATTGCAATGCCGCGCAGCACATCCACCCATTCTATTCGGTTTTTATGCACAGTCTGTGTCATTTTATACTCCATTAAAAAATCCTATGAGTTATCTGCATAACCCATAGGATTTGATTTTTTATCAAAACAGATGAATTATATTTAAATATTATAAATAAATGTCTGTTTTGTCAATGTCCTGCTACTGTGCATCAAAAAACTTTGGCGCAAGTTTAACCAGCAGGCAGGCGCAGATGGATGTGATTATCAGTTCAGGCAGCATATATGTGCCGTTGTAGATAAAGCTGTATTCCCAAACCGAAAGTCCTGCTGCCCATTCGTAGTAGCTCTGATAGCTTCCCCACAAAAGTGCACCGCTGAGGAAGCTGCAGATAAAACGCAGAAAACATACTGTCGCAGTGCCCACAGCAACACCTGTAAGGCGGTTTTTAAATGGTTTTGCAAAGCCCTGTGCCAGACCAAGTGCCATAAATGCCAGCAGGTAGTCCAGCAAAATCATTGCAACAAGGGCGGTCAGTGTGCCGCTTGGTGGGGCATAAAAGCATGTGATAAGCTGCAGAAGGCCGTTGATAAAGCCTGTAAAAAGCCCCCATTTTACTCCATGGCGGAACGACACAAGGATAAAAGGCAGCATTGAAACCAGTGTTACACTGCCGCCGTAAGGCATTGTAAAAATTTTAATCTGTGCAAGCACAGTGCCCACAGCAATCATCAGGGCGCACTCCACCATTGCACGTGTGTTTGTTCTTTTTGACATAACAAAACTCCTTTGAATTTATTGTTGCCATAAAAACAAAACTCCGTACAGCAAAGGTTTCTGCAGTCACCTTGCCATATCGGAGGAATTTTAAAAATAAAAAACTCACAGTAAAGGATGTATGCGTACATCAATACCGTGAGAGAATTTATCACCGTTATAAAACTCCCTCCGTCGGTATTAGCCGAATCAGGTTATAGGGTATAATCTCAGCCGTGAACCACACAGCACCAACCGGTATATGCCGCAAGTTCAGGGGGCACCCCTGTTTTTATGTCGGATTTATAGTAGCACAGTTTCTGCATTTTTGTCAATACAATGTATCGGTTTTGTAATGCAAAGCACTTTTGACCAAATAGTGTTTGCACTTGGAGCAATGGTAAAATATAATAAACGTATAAACACAATTAAATGCTGAAAGGGAAAAACTATGGATTTCAAAAAAGCGGCAAAAGAACTTGTTTCCAAAATGACATACGCCGAAAAAATGGCACAGATGAAATATGACGCTGATCCGATTGACCGCCTTGGCATACCACGCTATAATTGGTGGAACGAGGCACTCCACGGGGTGGCACGTTCAGGTGCGGCAACGGTTTTTCCTCAGGCAATTGCAATGGCGGCAAGTTTTAACCCGGATTTACTGCAGCAGGTGGCTTCTGCTATCGGAGATGAGGCAAGGGCAAAGTACAACGAATACAAAACCTTTGGTGACACACTTATCTATCAGGGAATTACCTGCTGGTCACCTAATATAAACATCTACCGAGACCCACGCTGGGGTCGTGGCCACGAAACCTATGGTGAAGACCCATATCTCAC
>JAGBFE010000384.1 GCA_018109965.1 Oscillospiraceae bacterium
TTGGCACAGAACGGACACACAGAGTTTGCCTGTTGGTTAAAGGAAAAACTTTCCATTGCATCAAGGCCGATAAAGCTTTTTTTGAAATCAGAACTTTTTGCGTGTTCCTTTGTAAGTATGGCAACACCTATAGCCCCCATAATGCCCGGGTATGGTGCGCGGATAACCTGTTTGCCTGCATACTGCTCCATTGCACACAGCACTGCGTCGTTTTCAAAGGTGCCGCCCTGAACAACAATTTTGTCACCGAGACTGTCAATGTTGGACACACGGATAACCTTGGTGAATACATTTTCGATAATGGAACGGCAAAGTCCGGCCATAATGTCCTGGGGCAGCTTGCCGTTGCGCTGTTCGGTGATGATGCTGCTGTTCATAAAAACTGTGCAGCGGCTGCCCAAAACAGCAGGATTTTGTGACTCAAAAGCTTTTTGAGCAATTTCTTTTACAGGAATGTTCAGCGCAAGGGCAAAGTTTTCCAAAAACGAACCGCAGCCTGATGAGCAGGCTTCGTTTACAACTATATTGGTTACAACGCCGTTGTCTATCCATACAGCTTTCATGTCCTGCCCGCCTATATCAAGGATAAAGGTGACGCCGTCAACATATTTTTCGGCAGCTTTGGTATGGGCAACAGTTTCCACAACGTGATATTCGGTGCAGAATGCTTCGCTGAACAGCATTTCGCCGTACCCTGTTGTACCTGCGGCAATTATTTCAAGCTGTGCACCGCAGTTTTCATAGCGATGCTTCATATCCAGCAGCGCTTTTTTTGCAACAGTCAGCGGACTGCCTTCATTAGGTGCATAAAAGCAGTCCAGAATATTTTCGTCTTCATCTATAAGTACAAATTTTGTGGTGGTACTGCCTGAGTCAATACCAAGATATCCTTTTATAATCTGACCTTTCTGTGGTGGTATCCATTCAAAATCTTCTTTTTTGTGTCTGGTTCTGAACTGTTCAAGCTCGGCATTGCTTTCAAAAAACGGTTTTGCGTTTTTTGATTCGTTATAATTTATATCTGTATTTTCAAGTTTGTTTAACAGCTGAGATACACTTGTGCTTTCAGTTGCGGCAAACATACTGTCTGCCGCAAGCGCAGCCCCGTAGCTTATCATGGTTTCAGGGTTATGGGGAATGATTATATCCTCTTTTGCAAGCCCAAGTCTCTGGGCAAAAACATCAATAAGCACAGGATTGAATGTCAGCGGACCGCCCTCAAAGGCTACAGGTTTTTCAATGGTGAGCCCCTGTGCAAGACCGCCTATAGTCTGTTTTGCAATTGCGTGAAAAGCGGACAGTGCAAGGTCTTCCTTTGCAACCCCCTGGTTCAGCAAAGGCTGAATATCGGTTTTGGCGTATACACCGCATCTGCCGGAAATGTCATACACACAGCTGCCTTTTTGTGCGGCAGCATTGAACTGTTCAACGGGAATTTTAAGCACAGAGGCAATTTCGTCAATAAATGCGCCCGTGCCGCCTGCGCAGCTGCCGTTCATACGCATATCATTTACTGCCAGAGTGTTATCGGATTTTTTTGTAAAAAATATGATTTTTGCATCCTGACCGCCAAGCTCAATTGCTGTGCCTACAGTTTTGTAGTCACGCTGCAGGGCAATGGAGTTTGCTACAACCTCCTGTACAAAGGGCTGTCTGATGTTGTCAGCCAGCAGTTTGGCACCGCTGCCTGTAAAGCAGCATTTTATATTTACATTGCCAAAAGCGTTTTTGAATTTGAGCAATGCTTTTTTTACGCTGAGCACCTGGTCGGCGTGATGACGCTGATAATCACTGTAAACAACACTGTTGTCCAAAGGGGATAAAGCAGTGATTTTTGTAGTGGTAGAACCGATATCGATGCCTATGTTCAATACGGAATAGCTGTCAGTCAATTTTGTTATATTCCTTTCATATATTATGCTTTAATTTTACTCCCGTTGTATGTGAACATAGGTGAAAGCGAAATGAATATTGGGTGAAAAAACAATAACAGTGGAGAAAAATGTATATAAAAATCATATTATTTATACTTGGATATACACGTCAAATGTGATAACATACTGTCTATAGATAAAATGTAAAAATATGTAATAAAACGGAGGTCAGTTATGAAAAATCCTGTAGCAAAAATTTATACAACAAAAGGCGTTGTAACAATAGAACTGTTCCCAAATGAAGCACCAAATTCTGTGCACAGTTTTATCTGGTGTGCAAAACAGGGCTTTTACAACAACCGCACCATCAGACGTATTGAACCTGATTTTGTAATTGAGCCATCCTATTCACATTTTGACGATAAAAACTGTGACTTTATGCTGGATGGCGAGTTTGACACAAACGGCAAACCAAATGCGGTTAAACTGCAAAAAGGCAGCCTTGCTTTGTCGGGTGACGGCAAAACTGAAAGCCATGGCTGTGAGTTTTTCTTTGTACTGTCCGACAAAGCAGGCGAAAGACTGCAGGGGGATTATCCTGGCTTTGCAAAGGTAATTGACGGATACGAAGTTGTGGAAGCACTGACCGACACACAGCTTAAAGAGGTATTTATTGAGGAGATGAACTTTTATGTTCACGAAGCAGTAACTCCGGAAATAATGGAAAAGGTTGAAGTTGAAACCTTTGGTGTGGATTATCCTCAGCCACAGATTAAATATTGGGTAAAATAAGCATATAACAACAATACAAATCAGCAACTATTACGACACTATGGAAGACAAAAAAATACAGCAGTTTGCGGAGATAATCAGAAACAACAAAAAAA
>JAGBFE010000385.1 GCA_018109965.1 Oscillospiraceae bacterium
ATTGAGCTGATTGAGTGTGCCGATAAGCAGACCGAAAACAAGATACATTTTTTTGCCGCTTGCTGCCCAGGCTGCAAGTGCAAAAAACATTGCAGGCCAGATGTAGCGTTCGTGCATCATTGTGCAAAAACAGAACATAAGGGCCGCAGGCACTGCCGCAGTGGCAAAAAAAGATGTTTTGGTTTTATTTTTAAGCATCACAAAACCTGTGACAGCCACCGACAGTGCAATAACGGCAAAGTTGACTGCTGCCCCCTGAGGGAACAGTGCACTGTCCGCCCAGTTGAGCCCAAGCATATAGTAAAAATTATACGCATTGACACACATATACTGATATGTGCCCATTGATGTGGGATATAGCTTTGCAAGCCAGCCTATATCCAGCGGATTTGCAAGGAACGGAAAAACAATGATGTAAAAGCTCAAAAGCCCTGTTCCCGCAGCTTCGAAAAACTCTTTGATACTTTTTGTTTTAATAATAAAAAAAAGCAGCACCGCACCAAACAGAACCGCCTGGGGTTTGATTGCCAGCGCATATGCAAAACTGATTGCTGCAGGGACGGTTTTATTTTCAGAAGCAAACCATATGCTCAGAGCGACAAACAGGATAAAATAGCTTTCTATCTGTCCCCATATGCTGCTGTTGGTGATAACAACAGGCATAAATAAAAATGCAAGTGCAGCAAACTGCGCAAAGCCTTTGCCCTGTTTTTTGTATGCCATTTTATAAAGCAGTGCCGCACAGCCGAAATCGGCAATCATTGCAGGCAGTTTGATAACCGCCACATACGGCACACTGCCGTATTCAAAACCGAGCAGATTGTTGAGTGCCGTGAGTATATAAAGGGGGTACATATATCCCGGAGGATAGTCGATAAAGTGCCCCTGCCTGTACATTTCGCCAAAACCGTGATTTACCGCAAAGGTGCCCCAGGCCGAAAAGTTGCCCACATCGGTTGGAAACCAGTAATTCTGCAAAGCAAAATACACCCTTACCGCTGCGGCGGCAGCGACCATAAGGGCAAATATATATCTGCCCGCACCTGTGTTTTTGTCTTTTTGCTTTTCAAGCTGACAAAAAACCACAACGCAGACAGCACAGTATATAAGCGAAACAATTATACTTGTGAGCATATTTTCTCCTTGCTTATGTCTTATCTTTATATTTTATCATATACAGATATTTAAAACAATGTTTGAACTTTCAGATAATTTTGACCGCCGCAATGCTTTTGATGAATAACGTGCAGACTTTTGCAAACAATATATTCAAAATGAATTTTGAAAGGGATAAACTATGAAAAAAACTCTTTTCGGCAGTTTGGGTGAAATGATAAAAGGCAATGCCGTTATGATAATACTTGGGCTTTGTGTTGTTGCGGCAGGTGCTTTGTCCTTTTACACAGTAAATGACATAAATGAAAAACTGGAGCAGCAGCACATTGAAAACCCCAATTCCTACACCGACAGCAAGTCGGAAGAAATCGCTCAGGATGTGCACAACGAAGCACAGAATGTTCCGCTCAAGGACAAGTCAGGTTCTTCACAGGCAAAGGACAAAACCGAAAGCAAGGATGCAGCAGCATCTGCCGGGGATGTTGCAGTGGATGAAGCTGCAGGCGAACAGCCTGCAAAAGCAGAGTTTGTGCTGCCTGTGAACGGAACAATTTTTGCCGCCTTCAGCGGAGATGAGCTGGTGTACAACAAAACAATGGATGACTGGCGCACCCACAACGGCATTGATATCCGCGCCAACCGCGACAACGCCGTAAAAGCTGCAACCGACGGCACTGTAACCGCCGTTTATGCTGATGGAATGCTGGGCAATGTGATTGAGATTGACAACGGAAAATACACAGTGCGCTACTGCGGTCTCGGGGACAATCTCCTGTGCAAAAAAGGCGATGTGGTAAAACAGGGCGACAGCATTGGCGTTGTGGGCGAAGTGCCGCTGGAAAGCAGCGAAGAAAGCCACATCCACCTTGAAATTTTAAAGGACGGCGTTTGGCAGAACCCCGACAATTATCTGGGCTGATGCATCTGCAAGCAACTGCCGTTTTACGATACTGACGGTGTTATCATCCTGTGGCAATGTATTAAAAGTTCTTTGCAGTAAAATTGCGTCGGTATCGTTTGTATTATACTGCAAGGCAGTGAGGGCGGAGGATTTCCGCCCCATACATACAATTATCTGCTGCACAAAGCAGTACTGTCATACATTTTTCTCGCCATTGTATTCACATCATAATATATGCAGATTTTATCATTCCTGCACAGGCTGACATCTGTACAAAACAAACTTTCACACCCGCGCGGGTGTTTTTTTGTTGAAAAAAATATATCTTTGTGGTATTATTTATC
>JAGBFE010000386.1 GCA_018109965.1 Oscillospiraceae bacterium
GATGGAAAAGCTGAACTTTATGCCCGAAGGCATTTCAAAACGCTGCCTTGAAGTCAACGGAAAATGGGAGGACCATATCAGATTTTCTTTGCTTAATGAATAGTCTGCGGGGTTTATCTGCCACCAACTTTTTCTGCAAAAAACAAAAATGTACCCGACAACGCCTTTTCAGTGTGTTGTCGGGTATTTATTATTGAAATTGCTTTAAAAACTGTATGAATATAATCGGTTTTTAAAATAACATTTTATTTGTACTACAAATATTTATATTCACGACTGGCTTTTGCTTTTTGCAATCACACTTGCAGCAAGCCCAAAAATAAGGCTGGCGCTCACACCTCCTGCACAGGCAGTCATACCGCCTGTGAATATGCCCACCAATCCGTGCTGCGCCACCGCCTGCTCCACCCCCTGTGCAAGGGTGTGCCCAAACCCAAGGATTGGCACCGTTGCTCCTGCGCCCGCAAATTCAACCAGCGGCTCCCACACACCAAGGGCAGAAAGTGCAACACCGCTGACCACAAAAATAACAAGTATCCGCGCAGGCGTCAGCTTGGTTAAATCAATCAGCAGCTGCCCCGCAACACAAAACAGGCCACCTACCACAAATGCCCACAGATAATTCATAGTTTTTTTGTCTCCCTTTGTCCCTTTATATTCACCAGATGTGCTATGCAGGGTATTGTTTCGCCCTGCATTGTGGTGGCAGGACTCATCAGTGCCCCCGTTGCGATAAACAAAATATTGTCAAGTTTGCCGTTCGCCATCTTTGGCAGAATCTCTGCCGCCATAACCGTTGCACCACAGCCGCAGCCCGATGCTCCGCTTTGCACATTCTGGTTCTGCGAAAAAATCATCAGTCCACAGTCATTATGGTTATTCAGCGTTATCTTTTCCTTTTCCAGCAGTTCCTTTAACAGTTTTGTACCTACTCTGCCCAGGTCGCCTGTGATAATCATATCGTAATCTTCTGCCTTTGTGCCGCTGTTTTTCAGATATTCTTTTATGGTCTGTGCAGCGGCAGGTGCCATTGCAGCGCCCATATTGTTGGCATCCTTAACCCCAAGGTCCACCACGCGGCCAATCTGTGCGGCGGTAATGGCGGTACCTTTGCCCGCTTTTTCCAGCATAACACAGCCGCAGCCTGTCACCGTCCACTGTGCCGTGGGAGTGCGTTTGCCGCCGTAATCAAGAGGTGTACGGAACTGTCTTTCCGCTGTGCAGAAATGGCTGCTGGCGAGAGCAATTGCATTGTCTGCAAAACCGCCGTCTATCATACAGGCAGCGGTAATCATACCCTCCGCCATGGTACTGCAGGCATTGTACAGTCCTAAAAACGGGAACTCAAACTCCCGCATTGTGTAGGCAGTGGAGGTTATCTGATTGCACAAATCCCCGCCACAGAGCAGGTTTACATCACCTTTGCCGATGCCTTTTTTGTGCAGCAGATGCTTTATACAGCGGGACTGCATCTCGCTTTCCGCCTTTTCCCAGGTGTCCATGCCAAAATAATCATCAACGGTTGTCTCGTCAAAGCTGTCAGCCAACGGACCCTCGCTCTCTTTTTTACCTGCTACCGCCGCTGTTGTTGTGATAAACACAGGCTTTTTGTATTCGATGTACATCTATATTCCAAACCTGCCTTTCAGATAAAGTATCACCCCGTAAACCACACTGGCAATAATTCCGTAAACAATCACAGGGCCTGCAATAATAAACATTTTTGATGCCACACCCGTGATATATCCCTCACTTTTAAACTCTATCGCCGGGCTGACCACCGCATTGGCAAAGCCTGTTATCGGCACAAGGGTGCCCGCCCCCGCCCGTTTGGCAAGGCGGC
>JAGBFE010000387.1 GCA_018109965.1 Oscillospiraceae bacterium
AACAAAGGAAAACAGGTGATTTTGTGCCTCCATTGAGCTTACTGATAAAACCGGCCTCCGGCAGCTGCAATATGCGCTGTAAATATTGTTTTTATATAGACGAAACCGAAAACCGCACCGACAGCTGCACAGGACGTATGAGTGACGAAACTGTTCATATACTTGTAGACAAAGCACTGAACTATGCCAGCGGTGACTGCGCATTTGCTTTTCAGGGGGGCGAGCCCACACTGGCGGGACTTGAGTTTTTCCGCCGTTTTGTCGGATATGCGGGCAGTCATCCCCGTGCAAAAAATCTGCGTATACACTATTCCATACAGACCAACGGTTACGAGCTGAACGAAGAGTGGGCAAAGTTTTTTGCACAGCACAATTTCCTTGTGGGTATATCTCTGGACGGGCCAAAGGATATTCACGACAGATATCGTCTGGACCACAAAGGCAACGGCACTTTCAGCCGTGTGATGGCCTCCATACGTCTGTTTGAAAAACACAATGTTGATTTCAATATTCTCACAGTAGTATCGGGCAGCAATGCACGCCACGGACGTCAGGTTTACGATTTTTTCAAAAAGAACAATTTCCGGTATCAGCAGTATATTGAATGTCTTGACCCTATAGGAGAAATTCAGGGCGGGCACGATTATTCCCTGACACCCGAAAAATACGAAATCTTTTTGAAATCAATGTTTGACGGCTGGTATCAGGATATGAAAAACGGCCGTTATGTATACAACAGATATTTTGAAAATCTGATGATGATTATGGCGGGACAGCGCCCTGAAGGCTGTAATTTTCAGGGGTTCTGCAGCCCGCAATGGGTTGTTGAAGCTGACGGCAGCGTTTATCCCTGCGACTTTTATGCCCTTGATGAGTGGCGGCTTGGCAATATAAATACCGACAGCTTTGAAAAAATGGAACAGGTGCGCAGTGACTGCGGATTTGTGCAGCTTTCAAAGCCTTTGCCCGATGACTGCAAAAACTGCCGTTGGCTTATGCTTTGCCGCAACGGCTGCCGCAGAAACCGTGAACCGCTGGATGCAGACCACAGCGGCAAAAACTATTTTTGCTCTGCATATAAAAATTTTCTTGAATATGCACATCCCAAGCTTGCTGAGGTACTGCATATTCTGCGTATGACGGCAGCAAAGCGGCAGTAATCCACACAAATAAACCGTGTTGTTTGACTTATAAAACCACAAGTGATATTATTTCAAGTGATATTATTTATTGTTGTTTAAGAATTACATTTTAGTTTTACGGGAGATTTGAAATGTTATATTTTTCCATAGCCCTTCTGGCAAGTATTATCGGCAGTATAAGCGGCATCGGCGGCGGTATCATAATAAAGCCTGTAATGGACTGTTTTACTACCCTGTCCCCAAGCACAATCAGCTTTATGTCGGGCTGCACCGTGCTTTCCATGGCCTGCTCATCCTACATAAGAGGACTCAAAGACAAGGTTCAGCTTAATTATGCAACAACCCTGTGGCTGGCTTTGGGCGCCTGTGTCGGCGGATGGCTTGGCAAAACTGTTTTTGCAATTATAGCAGCCAATGCCACAGCAAATGTAAAGCTTATTCAGTCGGTATTGCTGCTGATAATAAATGTTCTGGTATTTTTGTATCTCGTTAAGAAAGCAGGTATAAAAACAAAACAGATAACAAACAAGCTTGTGTGCATCATCATCGGTTTCATCCTTGGTGTCAGCTCATCCTTCCTTGGCATCGGCGGTGGCCCAATCAATATTGTGGTTTTGTCCTTCTTCTTTTCAACTCAGGCAAAAGAAACTGCCAAAAACTCACTTTTCATCATTCTGTTTTCACAGCTGACCAGTTTTATCACAACTCTGGCTACCCACACTGTACCGGAAGTAAATTATTTCTTCCTCGCCATAATGTGTATCGGCGGTATAAGCGGTGCTATCATCGGTTCAGCCATTGCAAAAAAGATGGACAATGCAAAAACAGAAAAGTTTTTCCGCAATCTGCTTATTGCGCTTATAGTGCTTAATATTTACAATATATATGCTGCAATTTAGCATTGTATGCAGAATCCAGCAAATATACAATCCGGGCTTATCACCACGATAAACCCGGATTTTTTGTTGTGATAAAGTGATATCTTAACAAAAACATCATATAAGTATAATATAGACTAAACAAAGACTTATGATTATTGCCTGTTTTATCCCACAAAGCTGTGTTTTTGTAGGCAATTTGCACATAATTACAAAAAGGTTACAAAATTATTTGTGGCTTTGCGAAAAAAATTGGTTTTACTCTATACATAAATTGTGAAAAGTTGTATAATAACAATGTATTATGGGTTAATGTGACCAATATGACCCATCTGAATTCATGAAAATCAAAGGAGCTATCACTATGATAAAATTTTATACTCCCCTTGGTAAAATCAGCCTTACCAATGATTATTTTGCAGGTCTTGTTGGCAATGCTGTAACAAGCTGTTATGGTGTGGCAGGCATGAGCTGCGCAGGTCCTGTTGACAATGTGAGAACACTTATCTTTGGCAGCAATATTCCTGAAAAAGGCGTTGTGGTTAGTGAGTATAACGGTGAGCTTATCATTGATTTGCACATCAAAGTTATTTTTGGTATCAACGTTGCAGCTATTGTACAGAGCATAACAAACAAAGTGCGTTATGTTGTTGAAGATGCAACAAATCTTAAAGTTTACAAAATCAACGTTTCTGTGGACGATATCGTTGCAGAATAATCACTATTTTTGAGAAGGAAAACGCAAATGATTACTGGTAAAATACTCAGAGACAGCATTATATCCGGCGCAAATTTAATCATCAGCAAAAAAAGCAGTGTTGACGAACTCAACGTATTTCCTGTACCGGACGGTGACACAGGCACAAATATGTCCATGACAATCGGTGCTGCAAAAAGAGACCTTGCAAACCTGCCTGATGACTGCACAGTAGAAAAAGTTGCTTCTGTTACAGCAAGCAGCATGCTGCGCGGTGCAAGAGGCAACAGCGGTGTTATCTCTTCCCTTTTGTTCCGTGGCTTTGCAAAAGCTCTGACAGGAAAAACAGAAGCTTCCGCACAGGACCTTGCTGCTGCACTGCGCAGCGGTGTTGACGCTGCATACAAAGCAGTTATGAAACCAACAGAAGGCACAATGCTCACTGTTGCACGCGTTGCATGTGAAAAAGCTGAAACAATGAAGGAAGAAACCGACGAAGTTGTTTTGTGGAGCGCCGTTGTTGACGCTGCACAGGAAGCTTTGGACTACACACCTGAACAGCTGCCAGTGCTTAAAAAAGCAGGCGTTGTTGACGCAGGCGGTCAGGGCGTTGTTTATATCTTTACAGGTATGCTTCAGTTCCTCCGTGACGGCGTTATGGTGGAAGGCGAAGCTGTGACAGAAAAAACAACAGCTCAGACATTCAAGCCAAAGGGCATCTACTCCAAAGACCTTGCCGACTCCGACTACGGCGAAGACGACCACGGCTACTGCACAGAATTTATCGTTTACAAAAACAAAGTTGCTTCTGCCGAAAGACTGCGTGCTTACCTTGAAGCAATCGGCAACAGCGTTGTAGTTGTTGAAGATGATGAAATCATCAAATGCCATGTTCATACCGAAGACCCTGGCCGTGCATTGAGCGAAGCTGTGCGCCACGGTGCTATGACAAACCTGAAAATCGAAAATATGGATATGCAGGTTGAGGCTATCGAAGAAAAAGGCAAAGGCCTTGAAAAAGAACAGGCAGACGCTGACAGCGAAGCAAAATTCAAATATACAGCAGTTGATGCTGATATGCCATTCGGTTTTGTTGCAGTTGCAGCAGGCGAAGGCCTTGAAAGCATCTTTACTGACCTTGGTGTAAACGCTGTTGTTACAGGTGGTCAGACAATGAACCCATCTACAGATGACATTCTGCAGGCTGTTCATTCTGTTGGTGCAAAAACAGTTTTTGTAATGCCTAACAACAAAAACATCATTATGGCTGCTGAACAGGCTGCAAGCCTTG
>JAGBFE010000388.1 GCA_018109965.1 Oscillospiraceae bacterium
AGAAACTTTCGGCAATGCGGTCAGCACCGATTTTTGTTGCGCTGTATGGGCTCTGGCCCTGGTATGGATGTTTTTCGTCGATTGGCACATACTGTGCAGTGCCGTAAACTTCGCTTGTGGAAGTAACAAGCACTCTGCGTGTGTCCAAATCACGTGCTGCCTGCAGAATGTTGAGCGTGCCTTTTACGTTGGTATCAACATATGTGTCAGGTGAATGATAGCTGAACGGGATGGCAATGAGTGCTGCAAGGTGGAACACTGTGTCCTGACCTTTCATTGCAACGCGCACGCCGTTTGGGTCACGAACGTCACCCAGCACAACATTCATGGAAGCTTTTTCTTCCTTGCTGAGTGTGTCCAGCCAGCCCCACTGACCGAAAGAGTTATAAAGGCAGAAAGCTGTAACATCGTAGCCTTCTCTGATAAGCTGCTGTGTAAGGTGGGAGCCGATAAAACCGTCTGCACCTGTAACCATAACTTTTTTAGACATATATTTTCCTCACTTTGTTTAGTGTCAAATGCTTATTATCCATTTTATTGTAGCACAAATGTGGCATTTAGCCAAGTACCTATATAATATTTATAAGAATATTTACAAACAAACAAAAGTGTAGTAAACTGTAAAGTGGTTTAGTATGTTTTTTCGAAAGGAACAGATATGTTAAAATTAGCAAAAAAACTGGCAATCGTGATGATTCCCGTAGTTATATATTTTGGTATTTTTATATACTTTGAGCCCTACAACTATTTTGGCATCAAGGAGAGCGAATACACTGCCGACAGCGCAATTGTGCGCGTGCGCAACTACAATGCCGAACCTGCCGATGTGATTATCCTTGGTGACTCAAAGCTTGCCCATTTTGATATGGAAAAGGTGGAAAGCCTTGTGGGCGAAAAGGTTGGCCAGCTGAGCTTTGGCGGCGCAGCACTGAACGAAAGCATTGACCTGTTCTACTATGCTGTGGAACAGAACCCCGATATACATACAGTTTATTTCGGTGCCAGCTTTTATACCCTCAACAAAAGCTATTACAAAGACCGTATGAGCAGCATTGAAACAATTGCAGAAAACCCGTTTGCATATATGCTCAACTTTAACTACAACGTTGAAATGCTCAACGAAATCAAGTATTTTTTACAGGGCATTGAAAACGTAGCCTCCACCCACCACGAAGACTGGCCGGAAGAAGACTATTACAATGCTGACGGCACAAAGAAAAAATACCGCCGCAACCTTGAAGAATACGCCGATACAATCTACGGCGTGTGCACAAGCGTGCCGTACGAAGTTGACACAGAAGACGTGGACAGATATATCGAAATGGCAAAATACTGCAAGGAAAACGGTATCCGACTTATCACAGTTATGCCTCCGATGGAAGACAGCCTCAAGGAACTGGTAGTAAAACCCCTTGGCATCGACAAGCACATTGAAAAGTTTATCAGCGATGTAAGCGAATACAGCGAAGTTAAAAACTTTGAATACAACGAGGTTAATCCGTTCAGCCAGGAACAGTTCTATGACGGGTTCCACCTTGACACCTACAGCGGCCTGCCGATTTTTACCGAAATGTTGTTTGGAGAGTAATTTTTCAAACAATGTATATTCGGGGTTGTTTAGGGGCATCGCCCCTTGTAACAATATGCGGCTGGCGTCAAAGGTCGGCTGCCGCAAGGCAGACGGTCGTGTTCGCCACGGTGCAGGCCTTGGCCGCACGTTGTGGCGGATAGCGTGCCGCGTACATCTTTGCGTGGAGCCGCTGCGTCGCAATCAGCGGGACTTTTGGTACTTTTGGTCACAAAAGTACATATGCAGGCGAATAACATCCGCCGCTGCATCT
>JAGBFE010000389.1 GCA_018109965.1 Oscillospiraceae bacterium
ATAGATGTCATTCTGAGCGAAGCGAAGAATCTCTTTGTTTGATTAAACCAAGGGATTCTTCGGCATAAATGCCTCAGAATGACATTTTTTATCTGATAATATCTGGTTGGATCTTCAGATTGCTTGATGTTACCAAATTGACAAGTATGTTTTAATATAACTTGATTTGACTACCATTTTCCTTTTTTTATTCTGCCGCCGACAAGTATAAAACCAAATGTAAAAACAGCGATGAAAAAAGTAATCCAGACTGGCGACAATACCCATATCCAAGGCCAGGAAATTTTGCCCGATAGCTTTAATACAATAAAGAGCAAGGTTAAAAAAGTTATTAATCCCATTTTATGTCTTTTTGCTTTAACTTTTTTACTATCCATACATACTCCTTTCAACAAGAACAGTCTTTTTATTGATGGTTACAGATTCTCCTGCAGAATTCTTGTTCTGCGGTATTCCGATGGAGTGATTTTCAGATAATTCTGAAATGCCCGGTTAAAACTGCGTATGCTGTTGAAACCGCAGTCAAAAGCAATATCTGTCAAATTTTTTTCGCTGTGGTTTATAGCGTTCAAGGCTCTTTCAAGGCGGAAAAGAATGAGATAGTCGCTGAAATTCTGCCCGGCAGTTTCCTTGAAAAAGTGGGAAAAATAATAGGTGGAATACCCTGTGTGGCGTGCGATGTCCTCAAGTGATATATGTCCTGCGTAGTTTTGTGTCACATAGCTGTCCACCTTGTAAAGCAGTTCAAGTTGTTTGGACTGCTTTTTGTTTTCCTCACTGCTTACCGAAGCAAAGGGAATATTGCGCAAAAAAAGCAATATCAGGTTGGACAAATCACAGTTTATTGCCAGTTCAAAACCGCAATTTTTATTGGTAAATTCCTTTGCTACATTTTCCATCAGCTGTCTTGCGGTAGCGTAATAACTGTGGAATGGGGTGACAACGTGCTCCATAAACCGCAGATGGGAAAAATCTGCCCCATCAACTTTAGTTACGGGATAAAACTTGATTATATAGCAGCGGTTGACTCCCTCCGAGGTGTAGCTGTGCACCTCTCCCGGCATAATAACCGCAATTTCACCTTTGTTTATGGCATAACTGCGGCTGTTTGTGTGCAGTGAAACTGTGCCGTTAAGTACATAAATCAGCTCAATTTCGTTGTGAAAATGACTGAAATAATTCAGATTTGTCATCTGCAGGTCGATATAAGGCTTCTGCTCGCTTGCCTTGTGTATGTTTTCGTAAAAAAAGTTATCCGTCATAATATGTCCGCCCCTTGTCTCTTTGGTTATATATTAAAATATATTTATCAAAAAAGCAATATTTGTCCACATATAAACAACAAAGGAATATTAAAAATAATATCGATGCGGTATGATAAAATCAATAAGTATAATTACTTTGCAGAAAAGACTACAAAGGAAAGGTGACACTATGGAATTTTTTAAAGATATACCTGTTATAAAATACGAAGGAGCAAACAGCACAAATCCGCTGGCTTTCAAACACTATGATGCCGAAAAAGAAATCGGTGGCAAAAAGATGAAAGACCACCTCAAATTTGCTCTTAGCTACTGGCACACAATGTGCGGTGACGGCAAGGATATGTTCGGCGTTGGCACGATGGACAAATCCTTTGGCGGCGAAAACGAAATGGAAGTTTACAAAAACAAGGTTTATGCCGCCTTTGAAATTATGGATAAACTGGGCATTGAATATTTCTGCTTCCACGACAGAGATATTGCACCGGAAGGCGCAACTCTTGCAGAATGCAACGCAAATCTTGATGTGATTGTGCCAATTATCAAGGAATGTATGGCAAAATACAACAAAAAACTCCTTTGGGGCACAGCAAACTGCTTTAATCACCCAAGATATGTTCACGGCGCAGGCACTTCCTGCAATGCAGATGTTTTTGCCTATGCCGCAGGCCAGATAAAAAAAGCACTTGATATTACAATTGAGCTTGGCGGCACAGGCTATGTGTTCTGGGGCGGCCGTGAAGGCTACGAAACTTTGCTCAACACCGATATGGCACTTGAGCAGGACAATATGGCACGTCTTATGCATATGGCTGTGGATTATGGCCGCAGCAAAGGTTTTACAGGTGATTTTTACGTTGAACCAAAACCAAAGGAACCAACAAAACACCAGTATGACTTTGACGCCGCAACAGTAATAGGTTTCCTTAAAAAATATGGCCTCGATAAAGACTTTAAACTCAATATTGAAGCAAACCACGCAACACTTGCAGGTCACACCTTCCAGCATGAGCTTTGTGTTGCACGCATCAATGGCGCATTCGGCTCCATCGATGCAAACCAGGGCGATATGCTGCTTGGCTGGGATACCGACCAGTTCCCTACAAATGTTTACGAAACAGCACTCTGTATGCTGGAGGTTATCAAGGCAGGCGGCTTTACAAACGGCGGCTTGAACTTTGACGCAAAGGCAAGACGTGCTTCCCAGACAGGTGAAGATATCTTCCACTCCTACATTGCAGGTATGGATGCCTTTGCACTTGGTCTCAAAATTGCATACAAAATCATCGAAGACGGCACAGTGGACAATTTTGTTGCCGACAGA
>JAGBFE010000390.1 GCA_018109965.1 Oscillospiraceae bacterium
CAAATCAGAATATTGTTGTTGTGGCAAATTTCAGCCAGAGTGATGTTGTGACAACACTGCCTTACAGTATCAGAAAAGTGTTACTTTGCAACGGTGACAATGTGCTGCACAACGATACAGCAGTAACCTTGAAAAGCTGCGAATGTGCAGTGCTGCTGTGTGAATAAAAATTTGATGCAAATTTTTTCTTCAAGGCAATCATAACTGCCGATGATTTTCAAAACCATACAAAATAAAAAGGAACAGTCAGCCGACTGTTCCTTTTTTATTTAAACTTTCAATTAAAAGTTTGTCTTTTTGATTTCAAAGTATGCCTGTGGGTGAGCACATACAGGGCACATTGCAGGTGCTTTTGGACCATAGTGAACGTGACCGCAGTTTGCGCAGTACCAAGCCTGGCTTTCTTCTCTTTCAAATACTTTGCCTTCTTCTACGTTGGCAAGCAGTTTGAGGTATCTTTCTTCGTGGTCTTTTTCAATTTTTGCTACAGCGTCAAACAGCCATGCAATTTTTGTAAAGCCTTCTTCTTTAGCTTCTTCAGCCATTGTTTTGTACATGTCTGTCCATTCGTAGTTTTCGCCTGCTGCAGCATCTTTAAGGTTTTCTATTGTGCCTGGAACTTCGCCGTCGTGGAGCAGTTTAAACCAAAGTTTTGCGTGTTCTTTTTCGTTGTTTGCTGTTTCAAGGAACAAGTCAGCAATCTGGTTGTAGCCTTCTTTTTTAGCTTTGGATGCATAGTATGTGTATTTATTTCTTGCCTGACTTTCGCCTGCAAATGCAGCCATAAGATTAGCTTCTGTTTTTGTGCCTTTCAAGTTCATAAGTTTATACCTCTTTTCTTTTGCGATATTGATATGTCAAAGACATATTTTATTAGTTTTAATATACCATATAACTGTGAAAATTTAAAGAGTTTTTTGTCTTTTTCTGCATCAATTTTTCTGCTGTTTATCAAACACTGCCGCCAGACTGTAAGCGATAAGGCCTGCCGAATTCTGCGCCTCCTCCAGTGTGTTTGCGTGGCCGCCCACCTCGATAAGCAGACTGCCTGTTGTAAGCTGCTGATTGTAGTTGCGGTAGTCAAAAAGTATGGGTCGGGTAAACCCAGGATACAAACTTTCCATCGAGTTCTGCAGATGCGAAGCAAACCGCAGATTCTTTTTGTAGTTTGGCATGTTGAGATGCCCGTTATCCGCACCTGAAATTATCATCACCTGGGCATATTGTTTTCCGTTTATTGTCACAACAGGCTTTATTCTGGTACCATCGGCACGTTCGATAGCGTCACGGTGCACATCCAGCACCACTTTTATGGACGGGTATTTGGCAAGATAGCTTTCCACCGTCTCTTTGCTGCGGCGGTAACTGTCGTTGTAGCTTGGATAATCGTGCAGTGTGGCATCGTGCAGGGTGTTATATCCCATTGCATTAAGTTTGTCAGCAATTATTTTGCCAACGCTGACCATATTTTTATTCACATCGGTATCTCTGCAGGAATATTCCGGGTCATAGAACAGTTCGGGATAGTTCTGATAACTTTCGGTGGCGTGGGTATGCATTATCAGTATCTGTGGTTCGTCGCTGTTTTTTTCCACTTTAAAAGGCATATCTGCAAGCAATTCCATTTTTACTTCCTGCTCTGATAGCTTTGTCATATTTTTTACAAAACAGTTCTGCTTCTGATAAGTCACATCGTTAAGCACAGGTGCATATGTCATCTCTGCAATAGGATATTCAGTATTCTCCGTTATATCCGGTCCGTTTTCCTGTGTGGCAGCTTCAATATCAAAATTTTCAAATGGATTTTCTTTGTACTTTTTATCATTATCGTCCATGCTTTCGGTATATGCGGCATTTTGCTCTGCTTTATCAAAAGTCTCATCTGCGGCGCTGTGCTTATCCGCTGTTCCGTTCAGCTTTTGTGCCTCCTTAATATACTCCATTGTTTCAACCGGGTTGGTAACTGCCAAAAAAACTTTTGCCGTTTTCATAAGCTTTTGCTGACCCAAAAGCACAAATGAAGCCAGTATCAAAAGGGGAAAGCCAAACATAATGCAGAATTTTTTCACACCGACACCTCCCGAATTTTTGTTTAATTTTTATCCGTTTGTTCTCACAATATCTATTTGAAGCATTTTTTTGATATTTTTGAAAAATTTTCCTTAAACTATCTTTATTTATATGCTTTTGTGTGGTATAATATGTCCGCTGAAAAAATTTGTAAGAAATTTATAAAAAAACTCTTGCAATTTTGTAGGTTTAATGATATTATAATTAATACTGTCACAGTAATTGAAGGAGGTGGAATCATGCCAAATATCAAATCTCAGAAAGATAGAGTAGTTCAGGCGAAGAAAGAAACTCTTCGTAACAAAGCTGTGAAGAGTAACCTCAAAACTGTTATCAAAAAAGCAGACAGCGCAGTAGCTGCTGGTTCCGCTGACGCAGAAAAAGCTGTAGTAACAGCTGTATCTACAATTGATAAAGCTTGTGCAAAAGGTGTTCTTCATAAAAACACAGCTGCTAGAAAAGTTTCCAAAATGATGAAAGCAGCTAACGCAGCAAAATAATTATGGAAATCTAAACCGCTCAACCGAGCGGTTTTATTTTTTATATTTTTATCAGACACGCACAATACACCCAACTGACAAACACAAACAACCGCCAAAGCACTGCAAAGTGCTGTGGCAGTTATCTTTTTGTGGATTTTTTACAAAGTTTTTATCTGCAAAATTATCTGCCGTAATTTTCCGTCAGCCATCTCGATGCACAGTGAGCATACACAGCTGCCCCCACAGGCAGTGCATCTTCATTGAAACATACCCTTGGATTGTGTGCGGTATATTTTCCCCTTTCATCATCAAATCCTGCCGAAATATAGATATAAGCCGATGGTATCTTTTGTGCTATATAGGCAAAATCTTCTGATGCAGCTGCCTGCATATTGCCGATAAACTTTGCATCGGGTATCGGCAGTTCCTTGATATATCCTGTCATTTCATTAACCAATCCCCCATCACAGTTCAGTGCGGGGGCACCGCCCGTCCAGCTGACTGCTGCAGATGCACCAAAGCATTGAGCTGTAAATTGTACAATTTCTTCAATACGTTTTTTGGCAAAGC
>JAGBFE010000048.1 GCA_018109965.1 Oscillospiraceae bacterium
CGATATCTTTTGAATGTCGGTTCTTATGGTGCGCTGGCAGAGTGCGGGGTACTTTTTTTGGGGTGGTGTCACAGCTTTTGTCACAAACGGTAACGAATAAATGACATTTTATACCTTTTGGTTGACAAACAATATTTGTGTTGCTAAAATGAACTTATAAAATTTAATATCCCAATCGCATGTATAAACACATAGAAATGTACGCATTTCTGGAAGTCCGGTGAGATTCCGGCACAGTTTTATCCCTGCTGTAATAGGTTACGAAAGTCACATATCCATTGGCACAAAGCTGAGAAGGGTGGCAAGTAGGCTCGAGCCTCAGTCAGAATACAGGTGTTTAGAGATTGAAGTTAAAGAATTTCCGAAGGCATAAAGCGGAGGTCTATTTTTTATGCAATCTTTTAAGCAAAACCCTGCCGCAAAAACGGCTTCAAACAAAAACAAAGGGTTTTACAGACAAAAAAATTATAATATCAACAACTACTGGATGCCGGGGCAGGCGGTGACCGAAAAAGATTCTGAAATGCTTTTGTCGGTAAAAACTTTTTACAGACAACACGGCTACACACCCACCAAAGAGGATGTGGGCAATGCCGCGCAGCTGAAAGAACGTTTCCGCACATGGAACAATGTGCTTTTGGCGGCAGGACTGCCCGATAAAAACGACCCCGAAAACCAGAAAAAACGTATGGAGGCAAAACGGCAGAACGAAACTGCTGATTGTTCCAACGGGGAAAACAATTAAAAAAGTATATATACTGCATCATTACTTTGCGAGAGACTGCCTTGAATGGCAGCCGCATTGATGAGGGAACACGGTGGGAATCCGTGACATTGCCAGAATGCTGTATGTGCAAGAGGATGTTGTCCGTGACGCGAGTCGGTCATTGGGATAAACCTGAGAAGGCTGGACAACAAACGCAAAACCAAAAGTTTTACACTGCACAAGTCAGAAGACCGATGATGCTGATTGAAAAAAGGATAACTGTTGGTAACAGCCCTTTTGTATATCACGAAGTGATGGCCGTGGTAGAAGCAATTCTGCCACGGCTTTTTGTATGCAGTTTTATATAAAAGTATAAAACGAAGGAGGAAAGATGAAAAAGAAAAATGTGCTCAACGCCATTATGGTGCTTATTGTGGCTGTTATAGCAATAAGCGGTGTAATGGCGGTTAAAAGTCTTAAAGGCCCTGCGGTTGCACAACCTGACAGCGTTGTCAGCGGAAACCAGCAGACTGAACAGACACAGTCGGCACAGCTTGTTGTTACCGGCAAAAGCGGTATTGTAACTGTGGAACGCAAGGGTATTGCCTACGAGGTGGACGAAAACACAGCAATCAGAAGCGGTGATATTATCCGCAGCAAAGTGAGCAGCGAAATAACCCTGTCAGAAAACGGCAGGGCGGTTATCACTCTCGGCGCTGATACAGAACTTAAAGTGACCGATGCAGACACACTTGCAGTGGAACTTGCCGAAGGCGAAATTTTTGTTGACCGACGCAACACCGCTAAACCATTGGCTGTCACAACTGAGGGTGCAGTGTTTACACCAAATGGCACAACATTCACCGTAACAGC
>JAGBFE010000391.1 GCA_018109965.1 Oscillospiraceae bacterium
GTTGAGTTTGAAACATACACCGATGAAGACGGAATAAAACAGATGGTTATAGATTTCTATGTGTATCCGCAGGAGAAAACATTTTCATCTGTAATAAATGAGGCGGCAAAATGGACAGTTAGCCTTGCAAGAATGGTATTTTTGAGCCTTGTTGACCTTGTGACAGGCAATGTTGCCATAAATCAGATGTCAGGCCCTGTAGGTATTGTTACAGTAATAAGCGAAGCAGCTTCAATGGGATTGAATAATGTTTTAATGATACTGGCAATGATTACAATAAACCTTGGCATATTCAATCTTGTACCGTTTCCGGCCCTTGACGGAGGCAGACTTTTGTTTTTGCTTATAGAGCTTTTAAGAGGCAAACCAATCAACCAGAAATACGAAATTATAGTAAATACAGCAGGTATGTTTATGCTGCTTACATTTATGGCATTTGTTACATTCAGCGATATAACAAGACTTTTTTAAACGGAGTGTTTAATTATGAGACATTTGAAAAGAGAAGTTAAGTTAGGCAACACAGCACTTGGCGGCACAAATCCTGTGCTTGTTCAAAGTATGCTCAATGTGCGTTCTGGTGATATTGAAGGCAATGTAAAACAGGCGGTTGAACTTGAAAAGGCCGGTTGTCAGATCGTAAGGGTCAGTGTGCCTACACTGGAAGATGTACGTCTTGTTGAAGCAATCAAAAACGAAATATCCATTCCGCTTGTAGCTGATATTCATTTTGACTATAAAGTAGCTCTTGCCTGTGCAGAAGCAGGAATTGACAAAATACGCATAAATCCGGGCAACATTGGTGATGATGAAAAGGTTAAAGCAGTAGTAAAAGCCTGTCAGAGCAAAAATATCCCTATCAGAATTGGTGTAAATGCAGGTTCTCTTGAAAAGAACATACTTGCAAAATACGGTAAACCTTCACCGGAAGCACTTTGTGAAAGTGCAATGTATCATATCGGTCTGCTTGAAAAATTTGATTTTAATGATATTGTTGTATCCATCAAATCTTCCAATGTGGAAAATATGATCAATGCATATACACTTTTGGACTCTAAATGCAATTATCCTTTGCACCTTGGTGTTACCGAAGCAGGTACATATCGTATGGGCATTATCAAATCTGCAATGGGTATCGGCAGTTTGCTGCTCAACGGTATTGGTGATACAATCCGTGTCAGCCTTACTGATGCTCCTGTAAAGGAAATTGATGCAGGCTTTGATATTCTCCGTGCAGCAGGACACAAGGTTAACGGCCCTGAAATTATATCCTGCCCAACCTGTGGCAGAACAAGACTTGATGTTGCTGCAATTGCCAATCAGGTGGAAGCAGGCCTTAAAGGGCTTAACAAAAATATCAAAGTTGCTGTTATGGGCTGCGTTGTTAATGGCCCTGGTGAAGCAAGAGAAGCTGACATCGGTATTGCATGCGGTGCAGACAATGCAGCAATGTTCAAAAAAGGTGTAAAAATCAAAACATATCAGGGTAACTTTGTAGAAGAATTTATCAAAGATATAAAAATTTGTGCAGAGGAATTATAAGTGGGAAATCTACTTTTAAGCGTATATAAAGAGTTACAAAAAAATAACCCGTACGCTCATGAATATATGGAGACTGTGCTTGACAGAGTACAGGTTGAAAAAAAATCATCTAAACTTACAGCCGTGATCAGTTCATCACGGCTGCTTAGCTTTAGTGCAATTGAATATTTTGCTTTGTTTCTGCACCAGAAATATCCGCGTTTTTCCATTGATGTAACCAATACGTTCAACAAAGATACATTAACTGAAAAGGATTTTCCGACACTTTTCAAGTTGTACTCTGAAAGTGTACGTGCTGTTCCGCTTTATTTTTTCGATGATGCGGATGTAACTCTGGAAGATAA
>JAGBFE010000392.1 GCA_018109965.1 Oscillospiraceae bacterium
AACGCAGCCGATAAATTTGAATTTGCTGATGAAACTGCAATCAGCAGAGCGGAATTGAAATCTATTGTTCAACAGCTTGTCAGTTTTAAGGAGCAGCTGTGATTTTCAACACGAATACTGAACTGCGGAAAATCTATAAATACATAAAAATAACCCTCTGAAAAGGTTTGTTTGAGATGCCTTTTCAGAGGGATTTTGTTTTTATTAACCCAATGGGATAATTGTTTTGCCGTATTCTTCGTTTACAATCTGGCCAGCTGCGCTGTAGATAGCGGAGAGACCGCAGAAGATGCCTTCAAAACCTGCAATTGTTGTGATTGCGTGGTTGTGTGTGAAGTCACCTGCTGCAAGCAGGAAGAAGAGAATTGCAAGGGAACCAAAAACAACCTGTGTTGCTTTGTTGTGTTTGAGTGTGCCGATAAACATAAATGTTGTAAAGATACCCCACAAAAGCAGATAGAATGCAAGGTATATTGCATCAGCAGGTGCAATTGATGCTGCATCAGCAAATGGGTTAACCCAGATGATTACAAGTGACCACCAGAACAGACCGTAAGCTGTGAAAGCTGTGCCTGCAAATGTGTTGCCGTGCTTGAGTTCAAAGATGCCTGCAATAACCTGTGCAAGACCGCCCATTGCAATGCCCATTGCTACAACAATGATGCTGTTTGGGAAAAAGCCTGCGTTGTGAAGGTTGAGCAGAACTGTTGTCATACCAAAGCCCAGAAGCCCCAAAGGACCCGGGTTGGATGTTTTATGCTTAATTTCTGTAGACATTATATATCCTCCGTCAAATGTGTTTTTTTAAACACTGTTTTATTTTTGCCCGTTTGCAAGGGCGTATCGAGTATCTATTATACGGGGATATATACATAAAAGCAAGCAAAATTTTCACAATTGTGAAAGTTTATGACATTATTTACAGACTGCACACCAGACGGATGATTGCGGCGGTGGAGCCGTCTTCTTTTATAACGCCAATTTCCATACCTGTGTCGGTAATGCGCTTTTTAAAGGTCAGATTTTCTCCCTCAAAACACTGTGAGCGGTAAACCGCTTCAATTTCGGTGATGTTCATTTTGCCAAGCTCTGTACAGCTGAAAGCTGCCAGCACATCGCGGATATAGGCGGCGTTGTTCATATGCTGGCTTACATCGATATCGGCGGAGCACACTGTGTAACTGCCAAGGGTATCACAGCCTTCAAAGTCGGTGCTCATACGGGTGAAGCTGCCTTCGCACACAACCTCGTCCCAGTGCTGCATATGTACAGGATAGGTTTCGTCCAGTTTGTGCGGTCTGCCGCTGTTAAGGTCAAGGATTGCCCATTCGGTTTTGCCTTCAACCAGATATCTGCCCTCTGCTGCCATTGTGTAGTATCGGTTAAAACGGATTCTGCTTGGGGTTTCGGGCCAGGTGGCAACGGTGACAGGCTGCAGCATTTTGGGCCGTTCATTGATTTTTATTTTGGTTTTAGCCGCAACCCATATAAGTCCTTTGTCTGCCAGTTTGTCCATACCTACACCAAGCATATCGCCGTGTTCGGTGGCAAGGTCCATAAAGGTGTTAAAGATGCCTACAATACCGATGCGGTTTGTGTTGTCGGCGGTGCTGAGAGGTATTCTGATTTGTTTTTCAAGTCGGTTTTGCATAAAGGACTCCTTAAATAATGTATAATAATATTATATAATAAACTCTATTTTAAGCAATAATATTGACGTAATTGTGTTAAGTTTTAAACTGACAGAACTTTGTTGGGGTTTAAAATGACAGAACTGTGTTGGGATTTGATTTGACACAACCGATTATTTGTGATAATATAATCACAATCGCAGATATGAAATCTGCACTGAAACAAAATCAGTTATGCTATGAAAGCTGTAAAACGGGTATATAACGCGGTCTCCC
>JAGBFE010000393.1 GCA_018109965.1 Oscillospiraceae bacterium
ATCTGTAATGTTAACGCCATCTACTGTGGCAAGAATTTTCTGTTCGCTCATTTTTAATTTTCTCCTTAAATATGTTTTCAACAGTAAAAATAATTATATCACAAACAGATATCTATTGTCTATCGGGCGGTTGATTTTCCTTGTTATTTTCACCTTTGGACAGCAAATCTTTTAACCCCGAAACAATAATAAACACCGCAAAAGCCTTGCGCAGCCACATATTGTCTATACTCTGCGCAATATAAAAGCCTGCAACCACTGCCGGTATACCAATTACGGAACATATAATCGCTGTTTTCATATCTATCAGTTTGTTTTTAACGTGGATGCAGACAGCAATCAATGTTATGGGTATAAAAAACAGCAGATTTATCCCCTGTGCGCCTTTTTGCACAAAGTCGGTGAACAGTGCAAGATAAACCACCAGCACAAAACCACCGCCAAGCCCCATTGATGCAAGCACTCCTGATGCCAACCCCACTATTGACAGCATTACAAAACTCATGAGAACAACATCACCGCCCCAGACACAGCAAGCACAAGGCCAAACAACTTTTTCAGCTTTGTGTTTTTAATATTTTTAAGTGCAAATGTGCCGATGAGTGCACCAATAATGCCTCCGGGCACAAGTTTCAGCCCCATCTGCCAGTCAACGTGACCATACAATGCATACAGTACAAAACTGACAGTGCTCATTATCAAAATCATAAGTGTTGCACTGGCGTGCGCCTTTTTTTCATCACCGACAATGCTGCGGAGAAACATAACTGCAACCACCCCGCCGCCCGAGCCGAACAGGCCGTTGAAAAAGCCGCTTATTCCGCCCGCCAGAACCTTTTTCATTTTATTATTCTGCATATTACAACCGCCTTTTAAAGACAAATATATGTTATATTATTGCCCGCACAGACTGTTTTTATCGGCATTTGCCACAAAAAAGCAACAATATTATTGTCACTTTATTTTGTTAAAAAACATTTACTTTTTTCGGCACTTTTATATAATTATTTATAGTGATATAAAATGAAAGGAAATTGAAACTATGGAAAAAAACGCTATATTTCCTAAACTTAACGGCCTTGCACACGGCGGAGACTACAACCCTGACCAGTGGCTTGGTTACCCTGATATTTTTGCACAGGACATTGATGCTTTTAAAAAGGCAGGCATAAACTGTGTTTCTCTGGGCATCTTCTCCTGGGCAAGCTATGAACCTGTTGAGGGTGAATACCATTTTGAATGGCTGCAGCATGTGATGGATACTCTTTATGAAAACGGTATCTACACAATACTTGCAACACCATCAGGTGCACGCCCTGCCTGGCTGGACAAAAAATATCCCGAATGTATGCGTGTTGACGCTTACGGCATAAGAAATCACCACGGTGACCGACACAACCACTGTATGAGCAGCAAGATTTTCCGCGAAAAGCTGAACAACATCAACACTTTGCTTGCACAGCGTTTTGCAAATCACCCGGGACTTATTATGTGGCACATTTCCAACGAAATGGGCGGTGAATGCTTCTGTCCTGAATGTATTGCAAAGTTCCAGGAATGGCTTAAAGTTAAATACCACAATGATATAGATGAACTCAACCACGCCTGGTGGACAACCTTCTGGAGCCATAAATACAGCTGCTTTGAAGAAATTGAGCCGCCTTTCTGGAACGGCGAAACAAGCATCCTGGGTCTTAATCTTGACTGGAAACGCTTTACAAGCTGGAATATGACTGACTGCATGAACAGCGAAATTGCTGCTGTAAAAGCATATAACCCTGATATCCCTGTAACTGCAAACCTGATGAACTTTTTCAACGGTCTTGACTACAGGGAAGTGGCAAAGGACATTGACTATGTAAGCTGGGACAGCTATCCACGTTTCCACAATGACTGGGAAACATTTGATGACACAATGAGAGAACTGGCATGCAGCCACGCATTGTTCCGCGGGCTCAAGCCGGACCGTCCTTTTATGCTGATGGAATGTACCCCAAGCCTTGTAAACTGGCAGCCATACAACAAACTTAAACGCCCCGGTGTTATGCGTTTGCAGGCTTTGCAGGCAATTGCAACAGGCAGCGACACTGTGCAGTATTTCCAGCTGAGAAAAAGCCGCGGCAGCTTTGAACAGTTCCACGGTGCTGTAATTGACCACGCAGGCATTGACAACCGCGTGTTCCGTGAGGTTGCACAGATTGGCGCTGACCTGAAAAAACTCAGTTCTGTTGCCGGCACACATCTCAAAGCTGATGTGGCCATCCTGTTTGACTGGGACAACCGCTGGGCAATACAGGATATGAAAGGCATGATTTACGACGACAAAAAATATGAACGCGTTGTAATTGAAGGCTGGAAGGAATTTAACCGTGCAGGTGCCGAAATCGACCTTATCAGCTATAATGATGATTTCAGCAAATACAAGGTTATCTATGCACCAATGCTTTACATAGTACGTCCCGAAGTTGCAAAAGCTTTGACTGAATTTGTTGAAAACGGCGGTCAGCTGCTGTGCACATATATGACAGGCTATGTAAACGAAACACTGCTTGCACACCTTGGCGGTTTCCCTGGCGAAGGATTGAGCGACCTGTTTGGCATTTACAGCGAAGAACTTGACACCTTGTTCCCAAGCGACAGAAATCACATCAGATTTGCCGACGGCACAGTTTGTGAAGTGAAAGACTGCTGTGAAGTGCTTAAACTCAAAGATGCACAGGTGCTTGCAGAATATACTGAAGATTTCTACAAAGATACTCCTGCTGTTACCGTTAAAAAACACGGCAAAGGCAATGCATATTACTATGCTGCAAGAGTGTCTGCAAAAGATATGGTTCCTATTTTTGAACAGATGTGCAAAGATGCAGGTGTTGCGCTTGAAAAAATGCCTGAAACAATTACACATCACGTAAGATACGGTGAAGAAGGAACTTACCATTTCTATCTCAACATTTCCAATCAGCCTGCTGAAGTTTGTGCTGCAAAAGGCACAGACCTTCTGACAGAAAAAGCTGTTGACGGCAATATCAGCCTTGAGCCATACGGCGTTGCAGTTGTAAAAGCTGAATAACAAAAGAATACAGGACCTTGCAGTATTTGCAAGGTCCTGTATTTTCGACAAAATAATACAAAAAATTCATTTTATACGACTAAAAAATCATATTATTTTATTTTTCAAAACAATACATCATTTTTTTATTATTGATTTTGGCAAATTTGATAGTATAATTAAATCAATGACAGCCTTTTATAAACCAC
>JAGBFE010000049.1 GCA_018109965.1 Oscillospiraceae bacterium
ATCGTCAACGTTGTTCTCAACTTTTTGCTTATCTACGAAACAAGGCAGGTCAGCCTGTTTGGATTTGAATTTACAATGTTCGGTGCGGGCTGGGGTGTGCTTGGTGCGGCAGCGGCAAGTGCTGCTGCATTTGCGGTTGGCGGCATTTATATCACAGTTGTTCTGTGGCGTCATCCAATGGTTTCACCAAAAGGCCAGAGCATAAAGCCTGATATGGAAATTCTCCGCCCCTGCCTCAAGGTTGCAGTGCCAAATATGCTGCAGCGTTTTGGCACATCCCTGGGTTACGTTGCATTTGCGTCAATGATAAACTCTGTAGGCGAAATTGCCACAGCGGCACACACCATTGCAAACACAGTTGAATCGGCATTTTATATCCCGGGCTTCGGTATGCAGACTGCGGCGGCAACCCTTGCAGGCAATGCCTATGGTGCAAAGGACAACAGGCGTATGAAAGAAACTGCCGCAATGTTTATTCCGATTGTAGTTGGTCTTATGGTGCTTACAGGCGGTGCACTGTTCCTTTCAGCTCCTGCACTTATGGGTATTTTCTCCAAAAGTGATGAGGTTATATCCCTGGGCTCACAGGTGCTTCGTATGGTTGCTTTGTCGGAACCGTTCTATGGTTTTTCAATTATAGTGGAAGGCTTCCTTATGGGAGTGGGCAAAACACATATTCCGTTCAAATTCAACATTGTGGGTATGTGGGGTGTGCGTATCATCGGCACATTTATCTGCACACAGCTGCTGGGCTACGGGCTTATTTCTGCCTGGGCATGTATGATTGCCCACAATCTCCTTTTGTTTGTACTGTATCTTATCTGTTATATCAAAGGCAGCTGGAACCCGCTTAAAGACATGGATTAACACAAAATTTGTGATTGATTTATGAATTTTACAGTATTGATTTGACTATACTGATATAATATGGTATATTAGTCAGCGTTAAATTAAATTTACAGAGGTTAAAGCAAATACAATGGACGACGGCGATACTGCGGCGGCAAATAATTTAATAAATATATAAATTACAAGGTATAATCGGTACTGCTGCAGTACCGGCTATACCTTTTTGTGTTTGTTTTAATACAGCAAAGGCATTTTATCATCGAAAGGAAAAAATTATGGAAGGCGATAGTATATCGTTAATTATTATTGTTTTATGTGTTATTATGTCAGCATATTTTTCTGCTACAGAAACAGCTTTTTCATCCCTTAACCGCATCCGTATCAAAAATATGGCGGAAAAAGGTGACAAAAAAGCACAGCTTGTACTTAATCTGTCAGAAAATTTTGACAATATGCTGTCCACAATTCTTATCGGCAACAACATTGTAAACATTCTCAGTGCATCCCTTGCTACTGTGCTGTTTGTAAACTGGCTGGGCAATGAGGCCGGCCCAAGTGTGTCCACAGCGGTTACAACTGTAGTGGTACTCATTTTTGGCGAAATTACCCCAAAAAGCATTGCCAAGGAATCTCCTGAAAAATTTGCAAAATTTTCGGCACCGTTTCTCAGAGTGCTTATGTTTATACTTACACCGTTCAACTTTCTGTTCAGTCTGTGGAAAAAACTGATGTCAGTTATCATCAAATCAGACGACAGCCGCTCCATAACAGAAGAAGAGCTTATCACAATTGTTGAAGAAGCCGAACAGGAAGGCGGCATCGACGAGGAAGAAAGCACCCTTATCCGCAGTGCGATAGAATTTTCAGAGGTTGAAGCTAAAGATGTGTACACACCGCGTATTCAGATTGAAGGTGTGCCGGAGGATGCAACAAAAGACGAAGTTGCCCGTATGTTTACCGAAACAGGCTATTCCCGCCTGCCGGTGTACAGAGAATCTCTTGACCACATTATAGGCGTTATATACCACAAGGACTTCCACAACTATGTGTACAACACCGACAAGGATATTTCTTCCATCATCCGTCCTGCAATCTTTGTTACACCAAACAAAAAGATTGACGAGCTGCTCAAAGAACTTCAGCAGCAGAAATCCCATATTGCTTTTATCCTTGACGAATATGCAGGCACAATGGGTCTTGTTACCCTTGAAGATATTGTTGAGGAGCTTGTTGGCGAAATCTGGGATGAACACGATGAAATTGTTCAGGAGATTGTACAGATTTCAGAAAACGAATATCATGTATTGGGCAGTGCAGACATCGAAGAAGTGTTTGAAAAGTTTGATAACAGTGAAGAAATTGATGTTATGACAGCAAGCGGCTGGGTTATGAACGTGCTTGGACGTATTCCTAACGAAGGCGACAGCTTTGTTTATAAAAACCTTGATGTGACAGTG